>JAKQKW010000134.1 GCA_029560455.1 Candidatus Rifleibacteriota bacterium | reverse complement strand
CACCCCGCGCCATCAAAGAAACTTACGTCGCTCCGACCAACTATCCGTATCCATACATGGATTGATCCACAGAATGCCACAGGGGCCCGGTTTTCCGGGCCCCTGTTTTTTTTATCGCAGATACTGGTGTGTTCTGTCAGGAATAAGCAAGGTTCAAGCCTTCATCGATCGCCGCCCAGAGAGTTTCGACGCCCTCAAGGCCGACAGAAATTCTTACCAGACCTGGCGTAATACCACGTTTCAGACGATCCTCTTCGGGAACGCCAGAATGTGTCATCGAAGCCGGGTGCTGAAAATAGGTTATGGCGCTGCCAAGACTGACCGCCAGCTCAGCCGGTGTGGTGTAAGAAGCGAAATAGTCCATCAGGCGACGACCTGGTTCGAACCCGTCTTTCAGCTCAATGGCAATCATGCCGCCGGCCAGCCGCATCTGCTTTTTTGCCAGCTCATAATGCTCGTGTGAAGGCAACCCGGGGTAGAAAACCCGCTGAACTCTCGGGTGCTTTTCGAGACGCTTTGCCAGCTCGAGCGCACTGGCGCACGCCCTTTCCATACGCAGGTGCAGCGTCTGCAACCCCTGTGAATTGAGCCAGGAATCGAACGGGCTCGGCGTCGGGCCAAAATCTTTATAAATATGAAACAGATGGTCACTCATAAATTCGTAGGGCCCGATCACGACACCGGCAACACTGGTTGAATGGCCGTTGACATACTTGGTCAGGCTCTGAATGACGATATCGGCGCCCAGCCTGAAAGGCTGCTGCAGATATGGAGTTGCGAATGTGTTGTCGATGACCAGCGGTATGCCGTGCGCCTGCGTGATTTTTGAGATCGCTTCAACATCTGAAAGGCGCAGGGTCGGATTATCTGGCGTCTCAAAGAACACCATCGCCACTTTCGGATTCTGCTCGATAACCCTCTTCACCTCTTCAGTGCGCGTAGTGTCGACAAAGTGGGTTTTGATGTTGAATTTTTCAAGAGTGCGGAAAAAGCTGTCGGTGCAGCCGTAGACACTGCCGCAGACAATTTCGTCACCGCTGCGCACCAGCGCCATGGTGGTGCATGAAATCGCAGCCATACCAGACGAGCAGACGAGTGAAGCAATTGTTGGCCTGCGTTCGTCGGCCGCCAGAGCCGCATCGATGATGTGCTGGCAGTCAAGCATGAACAGGGCTTTTTCGAGATATTCGGTCGTCGGGTTGCCAAGGCGGGTATAAATGCGGGCAAACGGCTTTTCGCCGCTTTTTGAAACACCCAGAAACCTGTCAGCACCATCTTTAACATTGCGAAAACTGAAGGTCGATTTCTGCACAATGTTTGGCAGACCAATACCTACGCCTGTCGACGCGAAACGGTCTGCCGACATGAATCTTTCACCCGTCCGGGCGTATTTTTCCTTGCGCTCAACCCATCCGGCAAACCATGAATGCTGTGCCATTCATTACCTCCAAATTTATGTCTGTATTAAAACTAGTCTAGCCCTTAATGTTGAACAGGTCAACCCGCATCAACACAGGCCACAGCTTTTTTCAGAAAAAGGTGGCAAAACCGGCTGTTCAAGAGTATCATGCAGGCACCTAAAAAAATAAACAAGGAGGCGCCAATCATGAACCAGGATTCTGACGATCATGAACGGGAATACCGTTACTCAGACCAGCGGCTACTTTCTGGCCGGGCTGATAGGCGCCCCGGTATACAGTGAGTCTGGCCGACAATCTGGCAGAATAGTCGATTTTACACTTTCGCTGCGTAACAACTGGCCATGCTTTGACCAGGCAGTTATCTTCGACTTCAATTCAGCTTCCGAAAAAATCGCTGCAAAAAGCTGTTTCAGCAGCTTTTCGCCCGAAAAATTCGTTCTGTCGACCTCGGCACACGATCTGCCGGCTTATGTTGCCAGGCCGGAGCAGCCAGTCGCCAGCGAACTCTGGGATAAATCGGTTATTGACACGGTCAACGTGCGCACCGTTCAGGTCAACGACCTTGAGGTAGTTACCGACGAAACCGGCGAAATCTGGGTCAGCGGCATTGACATCAGCCTCAGAGGCGCCATGCGCCGACTCGGCCTCGAAAAATGGGTCGGTCCGCTGCTGAACCGGCTTGGTTATGTTCTGCAGCCAGACACCATCGCCTGGGACAAAATCATCGGTTTCAACGATCATTTTTCGGCTCTGACAACCGAGATCACTTCAGATAATTTCCAGAACCTGCATCCGGCCGACCTTGCCGAAATTCTCGAAGAACTCGAAGATTCTGAGCGCATCTCGATCATCGAAACCCTCGATGAAGACGTGGCTGCCGAAACCATCGCCGAAGCCGATTCAGAAACACAGCTGCAGATCATCGAACAGCTCGATACCGAGACCGCTTCTGAGATCATCGAAGAAATGGACCCGGATGAAGCGGCCGACCTTCTGCAGGACATGGACCAGGACCGCGCCCGCGAGATTCTTGACCACATGGATCTCGACGAGGCCAGCGATGTAAGAAAGCTGCTCGAACACGACGAATACACTGCCGGTGGTATCATGACCACCGAGTATGCAGCGATCTACGAAGACTTCACAGTCGCGAACGCCTTTTCCCACATGCGACTCGTCGCAGCTGACATCGAAATTATCTATTACATGTATGTTCTCGACAACGAAGACCGTCTCAAAGGCGTTGTTTCGATACGCGACCTGCTGTCAGCCAACCCTTCCATACCGGTTTCAGAGATTATGGATGACGACATCGTGTCGGTCAGACCAGAAACGCCGCAGGAAGAAGTGGCGACCATTCTCAACAAATACGATTACATGGCGATTCCGGTCGTCAACGATCAACAGCAGATTCTCGGCGTGGTAACCGTAGACGACGTCATGGACGTTATCGAAGAAGAAGCTACCGAAGACATCTTCAAACTGGCCGGTACTTCAGACGAAGAATTGACCTACAGTTCGCCGCTGCAGGCCTGCCGCGCCCGCCTGCCCTGGCTGCTCATCACTCTTGCAACCGGTTTTGTCAGCAGCACGATCATGAAATTTTTCATGAACGAATTCAAAGAAGTCATGGCTCTGGTGTTTTTTATTCCGGTCGTCATGGCAATGGGTGGCAACACCGGCATTCAGTCATCGACACTGGTCATTCGCGGTCTGGCCCTCAACACCTTCACGAGCGGCGACATGTTCAAGCGTCTGCTGCGCGAAATTGCCGCCGGAGCGATGATGGGCCTGGCCTGCGGTCTGGTTGTCGGCATCTGGGCAGAATATCTTATAACCAGCGGAGAAGCAGCACCCGGAACATTCTCGGCAATTTACCTTGCCCTGACCGTCGGACTGGCAATGATGGGCGCCATGACCTTCGCCGCCCTTTTCGGAGCCGTTGTGCCGATCCTCTTCGACCGTTTCAAAATCGACCCGGCCGTTGCTTCGGGGCCATTCGTAACCTCATCGAACGACATTTTCGCCCTGCTGATCTACTACGGCGTCTCGGCCATGCTGCTGTCAATGGCCTGAGAAAGTTTTACAGGCACTCCAGAAATCGAAAGGCCGCCAGCAGATTATATGCCGGCGGCCTTTTTATAGGTCTGAAAATCTTAGATGCAATTCAACGAATCAATCGCACTTAAATTACCCGTTAACTTACAAACAGAGCGATACAGATTACTGTTTGGCCGGGGCCTTGTTCAGAGCAGGGTTTGGCAGCATGTAGTCGGTGCGGTCATCGAGTTTGAGGGGCTGTGCCCAGAGATTGTTTTTGAACATGTTTTTGAATTTCTTGCCAAAGATGGCACCGTAGCGGTTTATGTAGTCTTCCTGCTTGTCTTTGCCTTCGAGAAACAGCGAGCCAAGGCTTTCGATCTCGGCAACGGCGCGGCTGACCACCCCGGTGCGCACCAGCGCATACATCGAGATGCCGAAGAAGTGATACCAGGCACCGTAATTGTCGCCCATCTGTACTGAATCGTGGCGCAGGTAGGCCAGTTTCTTCTGAACCGGGTCATTCTCACGGTCGACCCGGTATGGGTCGCCGGCCAGCACGTTTTCGGCAGTCAGAAAAGTCAGATAAAGATTGCCCTTGTTGAGAACGTAGCTTTCGGTAAACATGTGATGCAGCTGCATTTTTCCGTCAGGGTAAAGCATGATTCTGGCTTTGAGAGCTTCTTCCTGGCCGGTCACGGCATAGCGTGAGGTCCAGCCGCAGGCGAGCAACAGAAACAGCTTCGATCTGAAAAACAGCGGGCTGGGAAATTCTTTCTGCTTGCGGAAAATATGGCGTCCGAGGCGATGCCAGAAACCATAAATCAGGTAACGCTTCGCTTCTGGTGACCAGCGGTGCTCTTCACCCATGGTCGGCACAATGCGCGGATAATAGCCGAGCATGATCTCGCGGCATTTATTAACCAGGCGATCAACATCGATCGGAACAGTGCGGCCAATCTGATAACCGGCCTTGCCTTTCTCCGCTTCTTCGAGAGCCTTGAGCTCTTTTTCTTTTTCGATCTCAGCCTGCGGGTAAGAACTTTTTACCAGCGCTTCAAGCAGTTTTTGCGGTACCTGATCGAGCTTGCGGATCAGAAAGGCATCGCCCTTCGGATCTTCAAGGCAAAGCCCGGTCTGCTGATAATGGGTTGCCTCATGGGTTTTGATCCATTCTTTGAACTCGCCGGCATTGGCTGGAACCGCGAGAACCACAAGCAATACAAGAGTCTTCAGCAGTCGGCTTCCGTTCATTTTTATGTACCTCATTACAGATATTATTTTTTAATTATAATGATCAGAACGAAATCCGAAAGGTCAGGCAAAAATTTTCTGAACCATGAAAGCTTCGGCAAAGAAGAACCCTGATTCTGAGCCACGCACCTTGGCAACCGCCCGCAGCACTTCGGGCGACCGCGGGTGTGGATCAGGCCGGGCTTCAGAACGATAGGTCTGCATCGCCCTGATTTTTGCCTCAAGATCAGCCTCACTGATCTCGATGTAGCAGTTCGGTTCCCATTGGGCGGGGCGCAGATAACCGGTACTGCTTGGCACTTCGCCGCACAGCACGGTAACATGGCTGTTCACCGCCGGCCGGGTCGCGACCACCGCGGCGTTGTGGCAGTATTGATGATCGATATTGGTGCAATAACGATGATGCGTGAGAATCAGGTCGGGCTTAATCTGCGCGATAAGGGCTTCGAGCCAGTGAATTGTCTCGAGCAGCGAATGGGTATCCATCTCATTATCAGGAAAATGCCCGAGGTGTATGTTACCGGGCGACACTCCGAGAACTGCCAGAGCCTTTTCGCAGTCGACCCGCAGTTCGGCGAGATCTTTTTCGCGCTGAACCGGGTCTGGCTGCATCATGCGCCGGCTGTGAATGCCGGTAGCCGGAATCGCCACATGCAGAACCGCACCGCTGCGGTGCAACCGCGCCATCAGGCCGCCGGCCGCGAGGGTTTCGTCGTCAGGGTGGGCAAAGAATACCAGAACATTCTGATAACGGCTTATATCAAGCATTTAGCGATGATCCTTTTTCAGCGTAATTTTCACGTCAGCGACAATACTGCCGGATTTGAGAGCCGGACGCGAGAACTCAAGGCGATAACTGCCGTATTCGATAAAAGCCGGCGGGTAATCTTCGGCGTCGAGCATTCTTATGTGGTCGAAAAGCAGCTGCAGACTTGCCATACCTTCGTCAATGCGGCTTTGTTCCGGCTTTCGACGTTTGAATCTGGTTACCTGCCCGCTCTGCGGAATCGGTGCGGGCCGGTTTCGGGCAATCGTTTCAACCATTCCGGCAATGATTCTGGCCGCTCTGATAAAAATTTCTTCGGCCAGACCGTGCAACGGCAGTGGCACTTTCATGTAAACCGGCCCGGCATCGAGTTCGTCGGTCATTTTCAGCGCCGAAATGACTGTTTCCTGATGTCCGGCGGCAATCAGATTCTGCAATGGGCTGCCGCCGCGCCCGTAGGGCACGTCAGTCATGTGAAAGCAGACGCATTCAGCAAGCTGCAGAATTTCGTCAGGAACCTTTTCGCTCCAGTGCGGAAAAAAAATCATCGCGGGTTTCAGCTTTTTAACCAGCTCGACTGTTAACTCAGACGGGTCAGAAACAAAATGCCAGCGGCCGGCGAAACCCGGCAAAGCTTCGGCAAAAACTGCCCGGTTCCAGGGTTTGATCGCAGCAACAATAAAAACCTGTTCTTGCATCGCATTTTCTTTTTTTGACATACCAGCATTTTAACCGACTTCAAACAAGTTTTGAAGCGATTTAACAACAAAAGCCAACCAACGCGCGGCAGTTTCGCTGCTTTTAATTTTTGTGGGGGTGGTTTATATTTGAATATAATCAAAAATTGTGAGGAATGCCATGATCTGGGCCAGATATAGACGACCACTGCTGTTTCTCGTTTATTTTCTTTTTTTCTTTCACACTGCCCTTTGGCATTACTGGGGCTACGAAGGCGTCGGGCACCTCGGGTTCGGCGAATTTTTCGGCAGCATGCGCACCGGCATTATCACCGCCGGCACCGTGTTTTCGATCGTCGTTTTTCTGCATGCGCTGTTCTTTGGCGGCCTGTTCTGTGGCTGGTTCTGT
>JAKQKW010000124.1 GCA_029560455.1 Candidatus Rifleibacteriota bacterium | reverse complement strand
CTTGGCCTCGAAGCGAGATAACTGGGAATAGAAGTTTCCAGATATACTTTGGGTAGGCAGGCTGTTTTTTTCATTAATATCCCGACAGGAAAAATTTACAGAACAACTATACTGCTGAAAGTATAGCCCAGTAATTGTTATAGGGCAAGTCGCGCAGAACTATATAATGACGCAAGGTCATCTTTGTGGCTTAGAGGCTTTGTGCGAGCTCTTTGGCTTTTTTGTGGTCTTGTAGGGCGCGGCGGGTTCTTTTACGCTGTTTTTGTCTTTATGCAATGTTTCGATCTGCTCGATGGTCAGGCCGGTGATCTCTGAAATGACTTCGAGGCTGAGGCCTTTGTTGGACATTTTCAGGGCAGCTTTTGCCATAGCCGCATCGTGGCCTTCTTCGCGGGCGGCGTCGATTGAATTCTTGAGATCACGGTATACCTTAAGGCTGTCTTCATAGGCCATGGCTTCTTCCGGGGTGAATTTCGCAATTTCGGCGGCGGCGAAGAGCTTTCTGAAGATGCGGTCCTTGAGCTTTTCCGGGATATCGTGCAGGCGTTCGAGATTTTTCAGGACATAGAGCCATTTGTCAAAGCGGGTTTCGAGCTCTTCGAGAGTTTTCTCGAATTTGGGCATTTCCAGGTAAACAAAAGTCAGCTTGTCGTAGAAAACCTTGTATGTTTCGATATCGGTGAGCTTTACGTCGTAGCGATACTTTTCTGAGTCGTTTTTGTCGTCGTCGAAGACAAAGTCGAGAATGGCAACGGTGTAGACCGCTTTCAGCTCAAAGTCCCAGTCACCCACTTTTCCCTGCTCTGCAATCGGGAAGGTCGAATAATAAAGCGCGCGGTCTTTGAAAAACTTCTGTTTCGACTTTTGAATCTCGACTATAAATTTTTCGCCCTGCTCATTTTCGCAGTAAAGATCGTAGACGGCGCGGCGGTCGGCTTCGGAGCGGCCGAGATGCTCGTTTTTGAGGTAAGTCAGGGTTTTGATGCGGCCCTGCTCGTTTTTGAGAAGCTGGTTGAGGAAGTCGATCAGCAGATCTTTGTTGTATTCTTCGCCGAACAGCTTCTTGAAGCCGAAGTCGGTAAATGGATTGAGATAGGTCGCCGGCTGCATTGAAAAACCTCACTATGCGCATTGCACAACAAAATTCACTATGGTTCAGTATACTGCAAAGCCTGTATTCTGACAATAATTGCTAAAATCGTTGTCGTAATCGTGATCGTTGTCGATCGCCGATTCTCTCACAAAGACACAGAGACGCGGAGAAGATGGATTCTGCGACTACGCCTGCGGCTCCGTGCAGAATGACGGAAAGGGACAGGTCAGGCTGCTTTGAGTTTGAGTAGCCTGGCCTGAGTTGTTTCCAGAACGGAATCGCGTAAAAAACCGCTGGCGTTTATGATTTCTATACCGATCAATTCGCCGGCTTCGTTCAGCTCAGCAGTTATGTTTGGGCTGATTTCAATGCTGTCGGTTTCCCTGTCATCGGAAATTACAAGGTGCAAGATGTCTTCTTCTTTGAAATAGGTCATTTTCGGTTTATCCATGCGCAAATCTCCCGGTTTTCAGCCTGAATTTTATCTGTTGCCTGCTGGTGGCATGAACGGTAACCGGTGTTATCCGGTTTTCATCGCATTCATACGGAATCATGACAAGCCGGTTATCGTGCTTGCCAACAACTACATTTCTGCCGGTAGAAGAATCAACGTATCTTTCGGTTGAATATCTGATGACTTCTTCAAGCACAGAAGTTTCGTAACCTCTTAGCTTTGCCCGGTATTTGAGATATTCTGTCCAGACTATTTCGAATTTGTTTTCTGGCATAACTAATCGCAGTATAACTCAGGATATACCCTTGAGCAAGCTGTTATTGAGACCTAAAAACAGCAACGCTAATTTTTCGTAAAATTTTACCGGGCTGGAAAGTTCTCACTTAACTCTGGTTGGTGGTCGCGGATTCGGATGAGAGCGGTGGTCTGAGAAAACTGGTCAAGGCGGTTTATTTTGCTTTTGCGGGTTTGCCGGGTCTGCGTGGGTGGCGGGTGGGGGAATATGGTGCAGCCGATTCTGAGACTCGATCTTTTTTGGCGGCCGGGCCTGGAATTTTATAACTGTCTGCAGGCGGTGTTCTCCTGCGCCCCGATTATTTGTCGCTGTCTACAATTATAAGCTGTGATCGGGTCCGAGGGGCTTTTTGTTGCAGCGGCGGGTCGAGTGGAGTTATGCCGCTTTGGTCAGGCGGGTATTTATCGTATGCCAGAATCTTGAAAAGGCTTCTGTCTTGCCGTCGAAATAATCTTCGAAGAACCCCGGAGTTTTCAGGGGTGCAGGGTATGAATAACGCTCGCCGTCTTCGCCGTATTCTGTTACCCAGTTGTCAGGCTCACTTTTGTCGATAACTTCGAAAATCTCCGCCGGGTAAAGATATGGCCTGCCCATGTCGTTAAGGATGCGGTAATCATCAGCCTCGATACCTATGACAAAATAGGGCTGACGCGGCGAAAGATCTGCGTAATCAACCCTTTTTCTTTTTAGTTTGACAATCATGAGTCCTTTACCTCTTTGATTTTGACCTCAAACCTGCCGACACCACGCTGCTCATACCAGTGAAACTCATAAATTCTGCCTTCCATTTCCAGTGGTGGGCTGCTTTTTTTGAGCCACAGCGAGACCTTGCCACCGTATAATCTGACAAGCCTTTCGACTTCACGGATCGCTTTGCCTTTGGCAATTACCCTGGAACGGGCAAGCATCTCTTTTGTCAAAATGGTATCAGGCATGAAATAATTATACAACAGGTGATTTCTGATAGTAAACCAGCTTGCCCGCTGTAATCGTGCTGATTCTTTCAGGGTTTGGCGGCGAAGATCGTCAGCAGCAGTTCGGCATCGTCGAGCAGGCGATATTCGGGGCTTTTTCCCGATAATTTGCGGCTGTGGGAAATGATAATCGGCACGCCTTCGCCCCTTTTGTCCATGATGTGACTGCGCATCAACTCGTAATTGGCGGGTTCGACCGGGCATTTGGCCAGCAGCGAGGTCAGCAGTTCGTTGCGCGCTGACTGGCGCTCACAAAGACTGGCGATCGTCATGGTGTTTGGAATCGTGCCGGGCGAGTAAAGCTCGAGTCGGTCAGAAAAAAGGTGCAGCCTGATTTTCGAGCCATAAATCGAATAATCACGATGGGCAACCGCATTGGTCACCGCTTCAAAAACAGCATTCATCGAATACTGGGGTATATCGATACGATGCGGGGCCTTGCGGGCGCCGATTTTCATGTTGCGCTCGACGAAACCACAGGCCGCGAAAATCTGCCGGTCAAGCGGCCCGGTAAGGTCGCGTGCATCGAGCTGATAGTTTGCGTCACGGTCTTCACCCCGATAGCAGACCGCCTGAATAAAGGCGTTCGAGATGAACTGTTCAGGATTTGGACTGCTCATAAGAATGCCGCTTACCGTCGGCCGGTCGACACCGTCTTCGTCTCGCGATATCAGCTTCAACTTGCCGAGAAACTCGATCGGGTCAGCCGGAGACAGCGGCGATCTGAATCTTTGCCAGAGCTTTTCATCGAGATTATCGAGGGAAGCGTGCCCGACAATCTGCTCGTCAAACCTTATAAGTCGCGCCTGACTGCGCTGCTGAAACAGACGGGCCAGATATTCCGGGCTCATCTGCCGGCGTGAACTTCCGATGCGATGCAGGTAGCCACCAGGGCTTCTGTGAACGAAAAGACTGCGCGGCACCAAAACTGCAATGACGTTGCGTTCGCCGGTCGCGGTACCCAGCTGCATCTTGCTTATCTGGCATATTATTGGCGGCTCGACCAGATCGTTGACGATTCCGCGCACCCAGGTTTCGACAACGTCGAGCGCCTGATCTGGAATGCCGGTTATTTCACGGCTTTTGTCGTTAACGCCGAGTATGATTGTGCCGCTGTTCGAATTGGCCATCGCGGCCAGTTCGTCGGCCATGCCATTACGATGCGGGCCGGTAACCGAATTGCCGGACAAATGAAGTTCTTTGAGTTCCAGAAAAGAGTCTGCACCTGTCTGTATTTTTTTTTGCAGTTCTCTTGCATCGATCATGGTTATTATCCGGCAAAACAGAGTAGTCTCAATAATAGTGTAGTCACAGTACATGGTCAAGTGTGATTGCCGGCCGGGTCAGGAACCGGGGCTCAGGTGCCGGAAGGTCGACGGACCGGGCGAGATCGGAGCCGTCGAGGATTCGGCGCACCTCGAACGCGGTCTCGTCCGCGCTCGACACCAACACGACGTCGCGGCCCATGACGTCGCCGATGGTGCGCGCCAGGTACGGATAGTGCGTGCACCCGAGGAGCAG
>JAKQKW010000114.1 GCA_029560455.1 Candidatus Rifleibacteriota bacterium | reverse complement strand
CCTGGAAAGCTACCTGCGGGGTGTTGTCGGCAGCGAAATCGGTTCACGTTCTCCGGCTGAGTCGATCAAGGCGCAAACAGTCATCGCCAGAACTTATGCCTATGCAAATCGCGGTAAGCATGGCTCTGACGGCGCAGACGTCTGCGATTCCACGCATTGTCAGGTTTATTCAGGCGTCAGCGCCGAACGCGACAGCATCGATCCGGCTGTTGTGGGCACCCGTGGCATAGTCATGATATCTGAAGGCAGGCCCATCGAAACTCTTTATCATGCCACCTGTGGCGGCATGACCTCTGACAACGACAAGGTCTATGGCGGGGCACCCAGAAGCTATCTGCGCCGGGTTCAGTGCCCGTTCTGCAGTGCCGGCAGCAATTATCGCTGGTCGAAGTCGATCAGCACCGAGAATCTGAAAAGTGCTCTGCGCCAGGAAAAAATCAGCTTCAACCGTCTCTGGGATGCCAGCATCGAGTCACCGGGCCATCTTGACCGGGTGACAAATCTTGTTCTCAATACCGACCGAGGCGTTATCAAGGTTAAAGGCACCACGATCAGGCGCCTTTTCAATCTGCCGAGCACCACCTTCGTTCTCGCCGACCGCAGACTGCCGGCAAAGACAGTTATGGCAGCAAAGCCCGCCGCGCCGGTGTCTCCGGTAGCGAGATCATTAAGATTCGTTTCGGAACTTCAGACCCGCGACGAGCATCTGCCCCAGCAAATGCTGGTAATGACGGCCGCCGGACTCAAGCGTGCGCAAAAGCCAGAGGGAGGCTGGCGGGTAATGGCGCTGGCAGCGAGCACCGGGGCTCTTTCCCCTGAAAAAGAAATTCCGGAGGTGCAGGTTTCCGGGCGGCAACACCGTGGGCCCCTGGTCAGCATTGAATTGTTCGGGCGCGGCTACGGCCATCAGGTCGGGTTATGCCAGTCTGGTGCCATCGAGCTCGGCAAACGTGAATGGTCATACCGGCAGATTCTTGCGCATTATTATTCGAATGTTGCCTTAAGAAGCCTTGATTATTAAAATTTCGAGAAGATTGTGAAAAAAGCTCAGATTTCGCTGAGCAATGACCGATAGGAAACTGACAAGTAATAATTTTAAGCTGTCGGAAAGTAATTTCTGACGAACCTTGGAGGAAAGAGCGTATGGGTTTGTTCACCTTTGGGACAAGCAACACGGCAGTTGGTGTCGATATCGGCACCTCGGCCGTCAAAATCGTCCAGCTCAAAAAGACTCCTTCTGGCCCTGAACTGATTAACTACGGTATGGCCCCCCTGCCCTCGGACGCGATGACAGAAGGTGCCGTAAGTAACCCGCAGGCGGTATCAGCGGTCATCAAGGACATTTTGAAAGCACGAAAAATCAAAGTCGAGCGGAGCTTCGCCTCAATCTCAGGGCAGAACGTAATCATGCGCTTCACCAAGCTGCCGATTATGTCACCCGAAGAACTTGAGCAGACCGTCAGAATTGAAGCCGAGCAGTATGTTCCCTACGCTATTGACGAAGTGAGCATTACACACGCCGTTCTTAAGAACGTTGACGAAGAAGAAGAAGGCGGCGGCAAGTTTCTTATTCTGCTCGTAGTTGCCCAGAAAGACCTGGTTAATTCATATACCGATGTTCTCAAGAGCGCCGGCATCTCGCCCGAAATCGTCGATGTCGACACCATTGCCGCCATCAACGCCCTTGAAGATTCTTATATGCAGACCGCCAGTTCACAGGAAGGCGGCGAAGTAGTCGCTGTCATCGATGCAGGGGCAAGAACCACGAATATTTCGGTCATGAAGTCAGGCGTTCTGATGTTCACCCGTAACATTCCGATTGCCGGCAACAACATTACCGAGATGATCAGAGATGTAATGAAACAGGAATTTGATCAGGCAGAATCGATCAAGATCGAAGAAGCCGAAGTCAATATCGGTGAAGGCGGCGGCAACGAAATTTCTGAAGTCGTCAAAACCACCGTCGAAGAACTGGCCTCAGAAATCCGTCGTTCGTTCGACTATTTCAAAGCCCAGTCGCGCGAACCGCTGATACATCGCATCATTCTGTCGGGCGGTAGCGCCAATCTGCGCAGCTTCAACACCTTCCTGATGAACGAACTGGGTGTGGACGTTAACATGGGTAATCCTCTCGAAGGCATTGCCGTGACCACACCCGACCCGGATGAGCTCTACAACAACCTGCAGCAGTATACTGTTGCAATAGGGCTTGCACTGAGAGGGGTGAAAGAAGACTAAATGATTAGAATTAACCTATTAACCGTCAAGCGGCGAAAGCCAATTCAAATCCCGTTTGCTGCGATCTTCTTTTTCCTGGGTCTCATCGGTATCGGTGCCGGCTTTTACGCAGGCACGCTTGCCATTGAAGGCATGAACGATGATCTGGTTACCCAGCGCCAGGAACTCAAAGATGAAATCGCCCGCGAACAGTCGAAACTCGACATCAAAGACCAGCTGCGTCAGGAAAAGGGTAAGATCGAATCAGATATTACCCGTCTGAAACAGCTGTCGGGCGCAACCCTGCTGCAGTGGTCACAGGCGTTCAGCAACCTCACCAGTGTTGTTCCTGAAAAGACCGTCTGGATCACCAACCTGCGCATTGACTCTGACAGACGTGTTCAGATCACTGCCTACTCCTGCAACGAAGACGGCGCCGAAGAACCCAAGACCGGTGGTCAGCTGACCAAAGGTATTCAGCAGTTCATTCAGGCTCTGCAGGGTCACGAACATTTCGAAGAAGTGTTTCTGACCAGCGCCACAAAGAACATTTACGAAAAAATGCCGGTATGGCGTTTCGAAATCGGTTGCCGCATCAAACGTGACCTTGGCGAAAAGAATCTGGAGGGCTGATTAATGAATAACTTCGCAGTTGTAACAATTTTCCTCCTGGTTCTCGCGGCCGGGGCAGGCGTATTCTTCTACATGAACTACTACCAGCCGCTCGTTGACGAAGCCGAAAAGATCAAGACTGAAATCGACGATCTCGAAAGGCAGAAAGCCCAGCTGGCAAATATCGAAGAAGAGATGGCGCAGCTGAAAGCGCAAATATCGAAACTGACGGAGCAGAAGAACAAGCTACAGATGGAATCAAACCAGCTGAATACCGTTGTTCCGAAGCTCCTCGACTCGACCGAAACCATTGCCAACAAGTTCAAGGTGAAATTTCAGGATATCCGCATCTCTCCGCTGGTCAGAGCCGAAGACTGGTCTGAACTTCCGGTAGAAATGACAATTCTTGGGACCTTCAAAGACATCGGCAGTTTCCTTACCATCATGGAAAAACGCAAGATCATAAATCTTGCCGCAGGTTCGATGAACGTCTCTGTTTCAGCTGAAGTGGACCGTGACACCAAAAGTCCTCTGCTCAGCGTAACTCTCAGCGCCAAGGTCTACATCATGGGCGGCGGATACTAAGAAAGGAAGATGACTATGACTGGTTATAACCCACTCAAAACTCTGGGAATCATCTGTCTGGCGGCGTTCCTTCTTGCAGCTCCCGGCCACCTTTCTGCACAGGAAGACCTCGACGACTTTGGTGCCCTTGATGAACTTTCAACTCCGGCCGCTGGTGGTGATGCACCTGTAAGTGAAAGCACCATTACCGAAACCCCCGAAGCCGGTGGCGATGGCATGACCGCAGAAAGCCCGGCACCTGCTGCCGGTGGTGGTGAAGCGGGCAAAATGAGCGAACAGGAACAGGTCGAAGCTCTGATTGGCAAATACACTTTTGCCACCGAAAACCCGAAGAAAGACCCGTTCAGACCGATCGTCGAAAAGAAAGTGGTTCTACCGCCGGTAAGGCCGGTTCAGCCGGTTGCCAGACCACAGGATACCAAACCTGCTCCACCGCCGGTCAAACCGATCAGGCTTTTCGTTACCGGTATCGTTGGTAATGAAGGCCAGAGACTTGCGGTCGTCAAGTTTGAAAACGACGAACTGACGCTTGTTAAAGATCAGATTGTCGAAGGCAAATTCAAGGTTGTTGACATATTGAATGACAGAGTTGTCATTTATTCCAACAAAGAACAGCGCCGTCACACCTTCAAAATTGGTGGCGACGAAAAAGACTGATTAACAATCAGCCAGCAAAAAGACTGTATCAGAGCAAACCCCAGAACCTCAAGGCAGATGCCGCTGATACAGTTTTTTTTTACCCGAAATTCATGAAAGGTTTCTGCAATGAGAAGAAAAAACATATTCTGGACAGCCTGGGCGATAATTGGCCTGACACTGGTGGTTGCAGCCGGAGTCAAAAGTTTTGCCGATGATGTCAAAGAGAGAATCGAACGTTCTGCTCATAAATATCTGCCATCGCTGCCCTCTGAGAAGCAGCCCTGACGCGGCATATTTATTCAACTGCCGCATTGAGCGAACAGATGCGAAACCAGAAAATCGCTCCTGTATTCAAATAAGGCAGAGACCATAATGTTTTCAAGAATAAAGCCAGCAGAGCAAATGCAATTGAGAAAAAGAAAAATTCAATCAGAAATAAATGAAAAATTGCTTAAAGAATTCAGCAAACTTGTCGATGTATCACCTGACATACCCAAAAAGGCTATTGTCGGAGATTCAGTTGTCGGACATTACCGTTCGGAGGTAAAGAAGAATGAGTTCCACGGGTTACACCAGGAAACGAAGTAACATCTTACTACTGTTTGCGGCTCTCACAGTCGCAATGTTGTTGCCATGCACAGCAAAAGCTGACGACAACATTACCCTCGATTTCCGCGATACTGACATCCGTCAGATCATCAAGGTCATCGCCCAGCAGTCAGGCACGAACATCATTGCCGAGAAAAGCGTGCGTGGCCAGGTCACGGTCAAGCTTTCTGACGTATACTATGAAGAAGCCATGAACCTGATCGCCAAAACCAATGGTTTTGCCGTGCGCAAAATTGGGAACACCTGGATTCTCGCTGACGAGAAAAAGCTGGTTGAAGCCTTTGAAAAAGGTCTGACGATTACCAAGCGACTGCAGTATGCCAAGGCTGCTGACGTCAGCAAAGTAATCTCTTCAACCATCAGAAAAGATGTTAAGGTCGCTACCGACGAACGCATCAACGCGGTTATCGTCTCTGGTGGCAAAGACCTGCTCGATGAAGTCAAAAAGCTCATCGAAACCATCGATACACCTGTGCATCAGGTCATGATGGAAGCCAAGATCGTTGAAGTCAAAACCGATGCCACCAAGAGCATCGGCTTCAAATGGACAGGCAAAACTGGTCAGGAAGCCGCATACAACGAATTCGACAACCTGCCCGTACTGTCAACCAAAGAATACTTTGCCGCCAACCCGGATTCTGGCCTGTATCAGGAACAGTTCACCGGTCAGCAGGGCGATCTCTTTGGTCTTGGCGATTTCTATCGCGACAACCTGCTGTTCAAGGCAACTTTCGCGGCCCTGGAAAAACGCAGCGAAACCAAGGTTCTCAGTAACCCGAAGATTTCTGCTGTTAACGGCCAGGAAGCCAACATCGTAGTCGGTACCAAAGTTATCTACCCCGGTGGCGCTGACCAGCCCCCGAAAGAAAAAGATACCGGTATCAAACTGAAAATCACCCCGCGCATCAATGACGACGGTTATATCACTGTTGACGCTGAACCTGAAGTATCATTCGTTGAATCATGGTCCAACAACAACATGTATCCGGTCATCGGCACCCGTTCTGCCAAGACCACCGTGCGCGTCAGAGACGGCGAAGAGATCCTCATCGGCGGCCTGATCAGAGATGAAGAAGGCAAGGATAACAGCAAAATTCCGTTGCTGGGCAGTATCCCGATCGTAAAATCTCTGTTCAGCTTCAAGGGCAAAAAGGGTCAGTCTCAGGAACTCATTATCCTGATCACCCCGCACATCATCGCCCAGAGCATCGAATCAGCCGCTCCGACCGCCCTGATTCCGGAAACTGGCATGAACCCTGTCGCTGCTGCTCCGGTATCAGCTCAGCCCGCCGGCACTGTTGACGATTCGTTCGATAACGCGTTCGATACCTCATTCTAAAACCTCCGACTGAAAAAAGGGCCGCCCGAAATCGGGCGGCCCTCTTTTTTTTTTCGCCGAAACAGCTATCAAAAAAGCATTTTCAACCAGGCGACGTTAGGCGCTAACAAGTGTTTTTATGCTCTTTTCAAGCTCACTCACATTTTCGCAGCCGCACAATGAGAGAATTTCAGATGCAAGCTGAATCGCAATCACTGATTCAGCAGCTACTGCCGCTGCCGCAACCGCATGCACGTCAGACCGGTAAAAAGCAGGTCTGGCGGCCTGGCTGGTTTTGAGATCGACAGAATCGACGCCGGCATTGGCAGGCAATGGCTTCATATGAAAACGAATAATCAAGGGCTGACCGTTGGTCATGCCGCCCTCGAGACCGGCGGCATGGTTGCTGGCACGACTAATCTGACTGCCAACCGCAACAATCGGGTCGGCCGCCAGAGAGGTCGATTGTGCCAGTTCGAGAGCCATACCGATTTCTACACCCCGCACGGCCGGGATACTCATTACCAGGCCGGCAAGAATGCCGTCGAGACGTCGATCATAATGCACATGGCTGCCGAGCCCAGCCGGTAACCCCCAGAAGATCACGGCAGCTGTGCCACCAACGCTGCGGTTTTCAGCAGCACAACTGTCTGTAAGTTCGCGCCATGACTTTATAATTGCAGAATCAGGGGTCAAAAACTCTTCACCATTGTGCTCAACGGCAGCAGTAATAGCTTCAGGGGCAACGGTATAATCGATCGCAGCCTTTATACCGCCAAGGCTCTCAACAAAGCAGATCGACCTGATGCCGAGCTGCTTCAGCAGATTTCTTGGCGGCACCGAGAGCGCGACCCGCATCGCTGTTTCGCGGGCCGAGGCACGCTCTCTTATCGGCCGACAGTCATTCAGACCGTATCTGGTGATTCCTGCCAGATCGGCGTGGCCAGGCAGCGGCACATCGATTCGCCCGGTTTCGACGTCAGCAGCGAATGGGTGCATATAGGCGGCATGCTTTTCGAAATCGCGGTTTCTTATAGTCAGAGCAACCGGGCTGCCGGTTGTAAGACCGCCGATGATGCCAGAAAGCACCTCAATTTCATCGTTCTCGATTCTGGAACGGGCACCGCGACCATAACCGGCCCGCCGACGCCGCAGCAACGATACAAAATCCGACTGCTCAACCCTGATGCCCGCGGGCAGACCTTCAATAATGCCGCAAAGTGCCGGACCATGCGATTCACCTGCTGTTAAATAGCGCAATTTCATAGTTTCTCCCGTAATTGCCGATATTTTAACCTTTTTTGCGTTTTTTTGCAGAGAAACTCTCAGCAATGTGCCGCATTATGCCGATTACCTTTCTGATCAATAAAAAATCTGCTTTTCCCTAAAGTCGGGCAGCCGTTCTGCCGATAACTCGTTTAGGGAAGGTATTAACTTTGGCAAACATGAATTCTGAAATTTCAAACAGCGATTATCAGTTAGCGGTTCAGCTGCTCGGCAGAGACCCGCGCACCCCCTTTGCCGTCAAAACACGCTGCGGCGATGGCAGCCCACAGGTTCTCATTGCCGACCCGGTGTTTCTCGAAGACGGCATCTGGAAGCCTTTTCCCGCTTTTCTCTGGCTTGTCTGTCCGCGACTCAAGCTTCTGGTCGCCGAGCTCGAGCAGCAGGGTTACATCAGGAAATATTCGCAGCAACTCGAAACCGACGAAGATTTTCGCCAGCGGTTTCTCAGCAGTCAGACCCAGATTTCAGCCATACGTATCGAAATGGCAGAAAAAATATACCCGGGTGAACTGCCTGAGCACATCAGAGAAATTCTGACCGAGACCACTATTGCCGGCAGTCGCGATTTCAGAGGCGTTAAATGCCTGCATTCGCATCTTGCACATGAGCTTGCCTTTGCCGGAAACCCGATCGGAGAAGACGTTATCAGCATCGTCGGGCATTGTTCGAAAGCCGACAACTGCAGCCACCTGAACAAAGGAGGGAATCTGGAATGATACGTGGTATCTATACAGCCTCTTCATCGATGCTTGTCGAAATCATCAGACAGGATATGGTGGCCAATAACCTTGCCAACGTCGACACCTGTGGTTTCAAGCAGGACCAGGGAATCTTCAAGGAACTGCCGACCATGGAACTGCGCCGGGTCAACGACGGCAAGCTTTACCCGCCCAGACCGATCTACAAATACCCCAAAATTGGCGAGCTCGGCACCGGTGTCATTCTTGACGAGTCATTCACCAATTTCAAGGCCGGGGCCTTTGACTACACTGGCAATGAGCTCGATGTGGCTCTTGAAAACGAAAAAGCCTTTTTCGTGGTCGAATCGCCTAAAGGCACAAGATTTACCCGCGATGGCATTCTCAACATCAATCAGGATGGTTTTCTGACCAACATGAGCGGCGATTTTATGCTTGCCGAAAGAGAGCCGGTCGACCCCGAAAACCAGACCAGCATTCTCAACGAAGACGGCACCATGGCATCTGAACTGGTGCGTGTTTCGGTTCAAGGCGGTCAGAACGTGCAGATAGACCGCGATGGGCGCGTGCTGGTAGACGGTGTGCCACAGTATCGTCTGGTGGCCGGCATGGCCGAAGATCGCAAAGCTTTTCGCAAAGAAGGCGCCAATAAGTTTGTCAGAGCCTATGGCGAAGTGGCCAGAGCCGATACGAACTTCAAGCAGGGCTACATCGAAAAACCCAATTTCAGCCTGGTTGAAGAGATGGTCAGAATGATCGAAGTATCGCGCGCCTATGAAGCCAATTCAAAAGTCATTCAGTCACACGATGGTCTGCTCGACAAGGCCATCAACTCAGTCGGCGCCACCAGACGCTGATAATAATCTGAAAGAGCCGGAGGAATAAAAGCCTATGATGAGAGCACTATGGTCTGCCTCTACAGGCATGAAAGGTCAGGAAACCAACATCGCTGTGGTTTCCAACAACCTTTCAAACGTCACTACCACAGGTTTTAAAAAGAGCCGAGTCGACTTTCAGGACCTTATGTATCAGACGCTGACAGAGCCCGGTGCACCCATTTCGAGCGACAACACCTACCCCGTAGGCATTCAGCTCGGTCACGGTGTCAGACCGATCGCTACCCAGCGCATGTTCAGTCAGGGCGAATTCCAGCAGACTGAACAACCCCTCGATGTGGTTATTGAGGGCAAAGGTTTCTTTCAGATTCAGCTCCCCAATGGTGACATTGGTTATACCCGCGATGGCGCCTGGAAACTGTCTGAAGAAGGCACCGTCGTCACCTCTGACGGTTATACAGTTCTGCCCGGGTTCACCATTCCGCGTGAAGCCATCGGCATCAACATCACTTCATCAGGCATTATCGCGGCAAAAATGCCGGGCCAGGTCGACCTCGAAGTGCTTGGTCAGATCGAACTGGCCAACTTCATCAACCCCCCCGGCCTCAAAGCCATTGGCCGCAATCTGTTCATTCCGAGCGGCAGTTCTGGCGACCCGGCCATCGGCACCCCCGGCACTGAAGAATTCGGCGAAATTGCTCAGGGCTTTGTCGAAATGTCGAACGTCAAGGTAGTTGAAGAAATGGTCAACATGATCGTCGCCCAGCGTGCCTACGAAGCGAACTCCAAGACCATTCAGACTTCAGATACGATGCTGCAGATAGCGAACAACCTGAGAAGATAGGGTAGTTAACAGTGCATAAACAGATAAATAATCAGATAAAGGCAACAATTCTCAGCTGCATAATGGGTCTGGCTCTTTGTTCAAACGCAGGAGCCTCAATCAACGCTGTAAAAACCTCGGATGCGGTTGCATCTTTTAAATCCACGGTTCTGGTTAACAGCAGCGAAATCAAGGCTGACAGCCTGATTAAAAATGACGCTGACCAGCGCCTGCGTGAAGCTCTTGCGGCGGTTCAGATCGGGTTCATTCCGAATCCTCTTGGCGAGCTGGTCATTGACCGCGCCACACTGCAAAAAAAACTTGGCAACCTCATCAGAGATATCGCTGTGCCTGAAAAAATCACGATTCGACGCAATGGCTCAATTCTCAAGGGCACCGACGTTAAAGAAAAAATCGTGCAGTTCTGTCAGAAGAATACTGATACAAAACTTGACATAGACCTGTCGCGGGTACCTACCAACATGGTTCTGCCCGGAAACGCCACCAGCTGGGATGTAACCACTGCCTCAGATAACACTCTGGGTATGAAACTTTTCGTGGTAACGGCAGAAACCGACGGTGGCCCTTTCCGACAGTTGATTCAGATCAAGGTAAGCCGTGCGTTTGAAGCCGCACAGCTCACAAGGCTGGCCAAACCTGGCGAAGTAATCACCGCCAGCATGCTTAAAGCCAAAAAAGTAGTTCTCAAAAGCGACCAGGGCACGATTCCGCTCAGTTACGAAGAAGCTCTCGGAAAAAGCCTCGGCCGTTTCAAATCTGCCGGAACCATGATCAGAGAAATCGACCTTGCTGAAGCGGTAACCGAACCCTGTGAAATGGACGGTGTAAAGACCATCGCGACCAACAAGGCCGGCCCGGCTGAAAAGGCCAACCTGATGATCAAGCCAGGCTCCAGCGTCGATTTTCTGGTCAACAGCGGCAACCTGTCGCTCAAGATACCGGCCAAAGCAGTCAACGGCGGCAACCCCGGCGATGAAATCACGCTGATCAACCTGCAGAACAAAAGAAGAATCAAGGGCGTCGTCACTGAGAAAGGAACTGTAGAATATGCGAAAAATTAATCTGGTGCTGCTTACAGTTCTGATAATTCTCAGCTGTGCCCCCTGCAGTGCAGCTTCGCTGTGGCTCAGCGGTAATGACCTGTATTCAACCAAAGGTGGCAAGGATTACCAGTCCGGCGACATCATCACCATAGTTATTTCTGAAGAGTCCAACGCCCAGTCTCAGGCAACTACCAGCACACAAAAGCAGTCCACCACCGAAGTAACTTCGGGGCCAAAGATTCCGACATTTAAAAAGCTGATCGACAAATTTGTCGGCAATCACGAAATCAATAACGAATTTGACGGCTCGGGCACCACCACCAGATCTGGTCGTTTAAGCGGCACTCTCACCGCCAAGGTGCTCGAAATTCTGCCTAACGGCAACCTGCTCATCGAAGGCAGCCGCTCGATCATGGTTAACCGTGAAACTCAGATCATGCGCGTTCGCGGCGTCGCCAGACCCAAGGATGTTGACGCCAGCAACAGCATCAACTCAAGACTGCTCGCTGACGCTCAGATCAAGTTCGACGGCAAGGGGGCAATTGGCAGGGCAAACCGCCAGGGCCTGATTACCAAATTCATGGATGTAATCTTCTAACTGGGTCTGATCACTTTTCATGCCAAAAACCCGGCCTTTCTGAAGGCCGGGTTTTTTATTTCTGCAAAATCTGACAGACAAAGCCGTATTATCTGATTTTTCCGATTAGTCTGAGTAAGCCATCGAGAATAGTCATCGGATGAGGCGGGCAACCGGGAATAAAAAGGTCGACCGGCATCATATCAGTGATGCCGTTGTTCTGCTCGGGCTGGTCACGGAAGATCCCGCCGCTGATAGCACAGGCGCCGATTGCAACGACAAGTTTAGGGGTGGGAACGGCTGCAAAGGTGCCGAGAGTTGCGGCCTGCATGTTTCTGGTTACCGGACCGGTGACCAGAATGCCGTCAGCGTGCCGTGGAGAAGCCACGATTTTGATTCCGAATCTGCTCAAATCAAATACAACGGTAGTAAGAACGTTGATATCTACCTCACAGCCGTTGCAGCCACCGGCACTGACCTGTCTGAACTGAATCGACCGGCCGAACATTTCGCATTCTACTGCATTGGCAAGCTTGATTTCAGGGCTGTTCACGACAAGATCAGCTCGTTTGCTCACTGCCAGACGATGGTCGTTCGAAAAAGCGACGGCCCCCTCCGGGCAGACTTCGGCGCAGGCACCGCAGAAAATGCACCGGCCGAGGTCTATCTGCAGATCTTTTCCGGGCAGAATGGCTGCAGTTGGGCAGACTTCAGCGCAAAGCCCGCAATCCCGACGACATTTTTCCCGGGCTATGACAGGCCGGCCGCGAAGACGGTCGGGTAAAGTCGGGAGTTTTTCGGGATATGAAATTGTCCGGAATCCCTGTTGCAGACGGGCAGCCAAGATTTTCAGCATCGGTTGAACCTCATAAATCGAATCCGCAGTAAGAAAGATTAAAGCTTTTGTTGCACAGCGGAAAATCCGATATTTCCTGATTTCGCAGTGCCATCGCCAGGCCGGTCCAGTTATGAAAGGAGGGATCGACAACCTTGTATTTCAAGAAATTCCCCTGCGAATCAGTGATTGCCGTGTGACAGATTTCGCCACGCCAGCCCTCAACGAGTGAAACGACTATGGAATCTGGTTGGCGGGCCGTTTGCTGTGAGCTCCTGCCGGCGGCGTTTGTCAGACCGGCAGGAAGTTCTGGAACGAGCTTCAGCAGGAAACGCAGAGAATCCTGGATTTCGTGCCAGCGAACTATGGCTCTGGCAGCCACATCGCCGGTCATGGACTCCAGAGGCGGCGGAGCCGGAAAGTCGCCCTGCAGATATTGCCCTGTCGGAAAATCCTGGCGGATATCTCTGAATACGCCACATGCCCGGGCTGCCGGCCCCACCAGGCCGAGCGCCTGGCAATCTTCAGCACTGACCCGGCCGGTGTTTTCAAATCTGGTCATCACTGACGGCGTATCCCACAGCAGCTGGATGGCGGTTTTCGTGTCTTCCTGGGCTTGAATAAGAGCTTTCGTCAATTTTTCGACCCTTTCAGAAGAATCCAGATCGAATCGAACTCCGCCCGGGCAGAGCAGACCGCGCCCCAGACGACTGCCACAGAGCAGAGCAGTCATGTTGAGAAAATCGCCACGTATTCTGCCGCAGTATGAAGAAGTCGGCAGATAGCCGACATCACCGCCAAGTGCCCCCAGATCGCCGGTATGATTGGCGAGACGTTCGAGTTCGAGGCCGATGGCGCGAATAGCATTGGCTCTGGGTGAAACCTTCATGCCCTGAAGTGATTCAATTATCTGGCAATAGGCCAGATAATGCCCGATAGTGGTATCGCCAGCCAGAGTTTCCATCTGGTAGGGTGTTTTTCTGTGCGGTCCGCCGATAAGGGCCTTTTCTATGCCACGATGCTGATACCCGAGAGATATTTCGAGGTGAAAAACCTTCTCCCCATGGCATTGAAAGCGAAAGTGGCCGGGCTCGATAACCCCGGCATGCACAGGGCCAACAGCCACTTCATGGGCTTCGCCCCCTTCGATGTGAAAAAATTCGGGTTTATGTTCTGATTGTTGAAATCTGACAGGGCGGAGCCATGGATGCCCGACAGGGGTTATTTCAAATTGTTCGGCGATTTCACGTTCGAACATGTGAAGCTGTGGAATCAAAGGGGTAAATGCAGGGTAACTGTCTGCGACGGTCGTCGAAAGCAGTTGCAATCTTCTGTCTGAGTCATTGGCAACAACTGCGATCAGCCGCAGTTGAGAGATTGCATCGCCACAATTTCCGGTTTCCATGCCGAAGAAGGAACAAATCCGGCTTTTCTGGCTGACGGCATCCGTAATTTTTTTCTGAAACTGCTCAAAAGGCAGGCAAGGAACTTTGTTGAACGGAATCGTTTCGCCGTTCATTATTGAACATGCGTCTGTAAAGGTCATTACCTGCCTCCTGGAAGCTGCTGAAGCGGAAGGGTCGTTGAAACGGTCTGCACAATTCTGGCGGCCCTGAGAAGGGCAGACTGAAATGATTGAGGCATCCAAAGCCCTAGAATCAGCAAAACCGCAAGAGGTGCCGCCACAAGAAAGGCATCGATTTTTCGGTAAGGGATGTGTGTAAAATTGTCTGCAGACTGGCCAAAACCGATTGTAATCGCATATCTGAGGGCTCCAACAAAAATGATGCCGGTACCGGCCAGAAAGGTAAAGACAACCAGCAGACGATCGGCGTCAACCGCTGCTTTGAGCATCTGGAATTCACTGATAAAAACGGAGAACGGAGCCATGCCGATCAGAATCATAATACTGGCGAATGCCCCGATTCCCCAGACTGGCGAAATTCTTATGCTTCCGGACATTCTGTCTATGTTATGTGTGCCGACCGCCTGGCCAAGACGGCCGGCAGAAAAGAAGGCCAGCGATTTCGAGACTGAATGGTTGAGTGTATGAAACAGTGCGGCAAAGGTGCCGGGAACGCCGAGCCCTAGACCCAGGGTGATGATGCCGATATGCTCGACAGAGCAATACGCGAGAAACCGCTTCAGGTCTTTCTGAAAAAGAATGAAGGCACTGGCGAGAAGTATTGAGAATAACCCGAACCCGGTCAGAAAGTTTTGTGCCCAGCCGGCATTGCCCATTGTCGATTCGGCGATGGGAATAAACCGCATTATGCAATAAAGAGCGGCGTTGAGCATAAAGCCTGAGAATACCGCCGACACCGGCGAAGGCGCTTTGCTGTGAGCGTCTGGCAACCAGCTGTGCATCGGTGCCAGGCCGGCTTTGGTGCCGTAACCGACAAGCGCGAAGATGAATGCAGCTTTTACCAGGGGTTGTGAGAGAAATGCCGTATTTGCCATGAGGTTTGTCCAGAGAAGAGCCTGGTTGGGGTCGAGCGGCAAATCTTTGGCAGCCAGGCGCATCAGCATGGTTCCCAGAAAGGCAAACCCGATGCCGACAGAACAGATGAGCATGTATTTCCATGTCGCTTCGAGTGATTCGCGGGAAACATGCATGCACACCAGAAAAGAAGTCAAAAGGGTCGTGGCTTCCATGCCGACCCACATGATACCCATATTGTTTGAAACAAGAACCAGAAGCATTGCAGCCATCGCAGGGCCCCACAGCCCGGCAAAAGTGCGCGCCTGTATGAGAGATAATTTTTTTTCGCGTATCTCCTCGCCAAAATAAACCAGAGAAAAAATGGAGCTGAAGCCGAAAACAAACAGCATGACGGCAAGATGATAGGCCGACAGTTCATCGAGAAAAAGCCAGTCGCTGAATGCAAAAAAACGGCCATCTGCAAAAGTTCTAACAATAGCGTGGCAGCCAACAATGATCGTCAGAAAAACCCCAGCCAGCGAAACCAGCAATGCCTTCATCTGCGAAGAGGCAAATTGAGAAAGCAAACCAGCAACAATCGGCGGAAGCAGCATTATGACAAAAACAGTCTCGTTGTTCATTGGTTGGTTACCCCTTCAGGCGGGTAAGCTCCTCAGTGTTGATGTTGTGAAACGCCCGGTTGAGGTAACGAATCAGGACCGACCAGATAAGCACTGCAACAAGAATATCAAGCAGGGCTCCGATTTCGACGAGAAACGGCGCGTAATACAGGGTTCCGACGCCAAGCATGAAGGCACCGTTTTCCATGACCAGAAAGCCAATGACCTGGCTGATGGCATTTCTTCTGCTGATTATCAGAAACAGGCCGCTGAAAATAGCAAACAGTGTCGCGGGCAATACCAGCTTCGACATGTCGGTACCCGGTAATGGCAGGTGGGAGCCCAGCCACAGTGCTACCATAAAGGCCAGAAGGCCAATAATGGTCGAAACGATAAAACCCACATACGGTTCGGCCTCGCGCTTTGAATGGACCGCCTTGACCAGCCTGTAAAGCATCGCAGGAAAAACGAGGCCTTTCAAAGCAAAGGCTGTGATCCCGACCATCATTACATCAGGGGCGATATGCGACCAGCGCGACAGCAGTGCAAAAATTCCAAGAAGCATCCCCTGGATTCCTGTCCAGGAGATGAGAGACTCAATGCGACTGGTTGCCAGAAGGCGCAGGTTGGTAAGCACAACGAGAACAATCAGCAGATCGAGCACGGTTAAGCAACCTTTCTGTCTTACTGAATAATGAAACCGATGATTGAGAGAACACACGCACCGACAAGAAAAAGGGGAACCATGGACATGCGGAAACGGGCCATCGTTGATTCGATTACACCGATAACGACTGCGAGCCCGATCATACCCGCGAACATTGCCAGAAGGTCTATGGCAGGCGTTCCAGATCTTATCGGCACTGCCAGACCAATCAGCAGAGAACCGAGAATCCAGAGTTTCAATGAAGCGGCATACTCGATGTAGCCAAGATCGACGCCACTGTGATCGAGAATCATCACTTCGTGAATCATGGTGAGTTCAAGGTGTGTATTGGGGTCGTCAACTGGTATGCGCGAGTTTTCTGCAAGAAAAACGATAAAAAGCCCGGCAATAACCATAGCCAGGGTTGGAGCACTGGCCAGCCAGGTGCCCGGTGTGATTTCATGCATCAGCGGCGTCAGAGAAAAACTGCCGGCTTTACGGGCAACAGCAGCGAGCCCAAACAGCATTGTCGGTTCGGCGAGGGCAGAAAAAGTCATTTCGCGACTGGCTCCCATGCCTTCAAAGGCACTGCCGGTATCCATCGCTGCGAGCACAGTAAAGAAGCGCATCAGGCCAAGCAGATACACAACAAGAATCAGGTCGCCCTGAAAATGGAACGATGCCGGCAAATTGCCGAAAGGCAGAAAAAACAGGCAGGTGATGCAGATTGCCAGCCCTGCCAATGGGCCAGAAAGAAAAACCCAGGTAGTGGTTTCGCTGTAAACGGCACCTTTCTTCAGAAGCTTGACCAGGTCGTAATATGGTTGAAGAAATGGTGGGCCCTGGCGGCCGGCAAAGACAGCCTTGGTTCGGTTGATGATGCCACGCAGAAGCGGGGCAAAGACGAGAGCCAGTATAGGATGTATTAAACCGTTCATGGCAGCAGTAACCCCACAATCAACAAGATCAGAAGGGTAACGGCAATGAGAAGAACACTCAATTGCACCACGCCGTTCTGAATCCAGACAATCTTGAAAAGACTGTTCGAAACAAATCTGAACAGCGGAAAAAACATCCGTGTTTCGAAAACATCGTCGGTATGGCTTTTAAAAGAAGCTTTCACCGGAAAATGGCCACTGGTTCCTTCAATATGACTGCCGGTTCTGAGTATCGGCTGAAAAAGCCCGGTAAGTGGCTGGGCAAAAGAAGAGCCTGTGTATTGCATTGTAGCCGATGGGTGTGAATAACCGCATCCCCAGGTAACGGTCAGGCCTTTTTCCCTTTTGCTCAGAAGCCATTGCCGAATCATTGCCGCCAGCAAGATTAACCCCAGTAGAGCCAGGGCTCCGTATGTGACCTGCAGCAGCGGCTTTTCAGCGAGATGAAAAATCCCTCTAAAATCGCTTTCCATGGCAAACCAGGGGTGAATTTTAAGAATTCTTTCTGGAATTTCAAGTAATAATGGGCTCGACAGCGATATTATCAGACAAAGCAGGGCAAGAATAACCATTGGCCATTTCATGGCCGGGCCGACTTCGCTTGCCTGGTCAGCAGCCTGGCTTCTCGCCGTCCCGAGAAATACGACGCTGAAAGCTTTGGCAAAACAGGCTGCTGCCAGCCCTCCGATGAGTGACAAGCCAAGAATCACAAGCATTCCTGGTGCGGTAAGGGCCGATGTTCCATAAAGAACAGCATGAAAAGCTGCCATATAAATGAGAAATTCGCTGATAAAGCCGTTAAATGGAGGAAGCCCGCTGATGGAAACACAACCGGTAAGAAAAGCAGCCGCGGTCCAGGGCATTTTTTTCAGAAGACCGCCAAGACGGTCTATTTCACGGGTGCTGGTCTTGACAAGCACAGCGCCGGAGCCAAGAAAAAGCAGCCCTTTGAAAACCGCATGATTCAATACGTGCAGCAATCCACCCGAAAATCCTATTATCGCCACAAAAGAATTGTGCCAGGAAAGGCCGAGCAGGCCAATACCAAGGCCGATTGCAATGATGCCGATATTTTCGACACTGTGGTAAGCGAGCAGCCGTTTAAGATCGTGCTGTGAAATGGCGAAAAGCACCCCGAGAATACCTGATGTAAGACCGACAACCAGCAGGGTCCAGCCCCACCACCAGGCTGGAGTGCCTAAAAAGAACAGGATTCTGACGAGCCCGTAAATTCCGGTTTTGATCATTACTCCTGACATCAGAGCCGAAACATGGCTCGGAGCCGCCGGATGTGCCTCGGGAAGCCAGACGTGAAGGGGAATGAAGCCGGCTTTGGCTCCGAAGCCGATCAGAGCGAGCAGAAACAGGCAACCTCGCGTAAATTCCGGAAGACTGCCTGCCCCGGCGAAAGACGCAAAATTGAGAGAGCCTGTTTCCCGCCCGAGAAGCAGGAATAATACAATGAGAAAACCGGCACCGAGATGCGATGCAATCAGATAAACCCAGCCAGCTCTGCAGTTACTGTGACCTTTTCCGCCAAGAACAACCAAAAAAAATGACGCTAGAACCGTTAATTCCCAGGCAAGCATGAATAGAAGGGCATCTGCCGCAATAACCACGAGAACCATACTGGCCCAGAGAGAATTAAAACAGAGCCATGAAAAACCATGCATTTTTTCATGCGGGTTGAGGAGGTAACCAGAGCCGAAAACGGCGGTCAACAGCCCAAGCCCGAAAATTGGCAGAAGAAAAAAGGCCGAGAGAGAATCAAGATGCAGGGAAAAACTTGAAAAGGGCATTTCCCAGGGGAATTCAAAAAAAACTTCCTGCCCTCCTGCCAGAATTTGAATGCAGGGGATTATACCGAGTGTTCCAGCAATTACAGCCATAATTGCCGAAAGTATGGAACATTTTCTGGGGTCAGCGCCGGTTAGAAATGCACCAAACCCGGAAATACCCATACACCCGATGGAAGCGAGCAGCAATACCACACCGTCCTCCCGGAAACTCCGTGTAGGTTCTGTTCTATCACTCGCCGACCAGCAAGTCAACAAATTGAGCAAAATAGAAGGGCAAAACAGGTTGGTAAAAGCTCTATTGTAATGTCTGGCCTCAAGAATCGAAGATTGCTGCGACGAAAGGGCAGTCCGAAGCGAGCTTGAAACTATCGACAAGAATATGCACATGGGGCATTGAAAATGCCTGAATGGTTCTGGTACACTTTGGCAAATCAAAAACCTGGTGCACCATGTATATTCTCGGTATATCGGCTTACTATCACGATTCAGCTGCCTGCCTGATCAAAGAAGGCACGATCGTTGCTGCCGCCCAGGAAGAAAGATTCACCAGAATCAAGCATGACAGTGAATTCCCGGTAAATGCTGTCAAATATTGTCTGGCAGAAGCAAAAATCGGCATCGGTGACGTCGATGCTCTGGTTTTTTACGAAAAACCGTTCATAAAATTCGAACGCCTGCTCAAAACCTACCTCAGTTTTGCACCAGCAGGCCTGCAGTCATTTTTTCACGCTATTCCGCTCTGGATCAAAGACAAGCTGTTCATGAAACCGGCGATCGCTGAAATTATGCAGCAGCAGTTTGGCGGCATGCCAACCAGCATGTATTTTTATTCACACCATCGCTCGCACGCCGCTTCGGCATTCTTTGCCTCGCCCTTCGATGAAGCCGCAGTTCTCTGTCTCGATGGCGTCGGCGAATGGGCGACAACCACCGCCTGGACAGGCAAAGACAACCGTCTCGACCAGCTCTGGGAAATCAGATTCCCCCACTCTCTCGGCCTTTTGTATTCGGCGTTCACCTATTACACAGGCTTCAAGGTCAACAGCGGTGAATATAAACTGATGGGGCTGGCACCTTACGGTCGACCGGTTTACCGGCAGAAGATTCTCGACAATCTCGTCGATCTCAAACCAGATGGCACCTTTCGCCTGAATATGAAGTATTTCAATTACTGCACCGGCCTCACCATGACGAACCGGGCATTCGACGAACTCTTCGGCGGCCCGCCCAAACGCCCCGAAGACACGGTGACCACCCGCGAAATGGACCTGGCAAGATCGGTTCAAGAGGTTACCGAAGAAATTATTCTTCGCCTCGGCCAGACCATTCACAAGGAAACCGGCAAAAAAAATCTCTGCCTCGCGGGCGGCGTTGCACTGAACTGTGTGGCAAACGGTCGGCTGCTGCGTGAAGGACCTTTCGAATCAATCTGGATACAGCCGGCCGCCGGCGATGCAGGCGGTGCCCTCGGCGCCGCTCTTGGCGTCTGGCACGAAACCATGGGCAAAGCAAGAAAACGCGACAAAGCAGATCTGATGCAAGGCTGCTATCTCGGGCCCGGGTTCAGCAACGACCAGATCAAATCCTTTCTCGACCGGCACGGCATACCAGCTGACTTTCTTGAAGATTCAGAATTATTCTCGGCCACAGCCGAAGATCTGGCTGCCGAAAAGGTGATCGGCTGGTTCAGCGGGCGCATGGAATTCGGCCCCCGTGCTCTTGGCGCCAGAAGTATAATTGGCGATGCCCGCTCTGCAAAAATGCAGAAAACCATGAATCTCAAAATCAAGTTTCGTGAGTCTTTCAGGCCATTTGCACCTTCGGTTCTGCGCGAAAAGCTTGCCGATTATTTCGAAATCGACACCGACACGCCCTACATGCTGCTGACCGCCCAGGTGCGTAAAGAGCGGATGCGGGCGCTTACTGAAACAGAAAAGAATTTTACCGGCCTGCAGCTTCTGAACGTGCCAAAATCAGATATTCCCGCCATAACCCATGTAGATGGCTCGGCTCGAATACAGAGTGTGCATGCCGAAACCAACCCGCGTTACCACGCCATGATGCAGGCTTTCGAGAAAAAAACCGGCTGCGGCGTGATCGTGAATACCTCGTTCAATGTGCGCGGCGAGCCGATTGTCTGCACGCCCCTCGACGCCTACAAATGCTTCATGCGCACCGAAATGGACCGACTAGCGCTTGGCAACTATTACCTGCGCAAAGAGTCTCAGCCCGAAGGCATTAAAGAACGTCTGAATCTCGAAGAGTTTCAACTCGATTGACATGATGCAAATAAAAAAAGAAACAACAGCGAAAGAACTGAGAAATTTTGGCCTGCTGGTAGGCGCAGTATTCTGCCTGATCGCCTGCTGGCCGGTTTTCTGGGGTAACCCGGTAAGAGTCTGGGCAGCTGTCATATCAATAGTTCTCGTCGGCCCTGCCATAATCAGACCCGCTCTGCTGCTTTACCCATACCGATGCTGGATGACAATCGGGTCCGGGCTTGGCTGGGTTAATACCCGCATTATTCTTGCATTACTCTATTTTGTTGCAGTCATGCCGGTCGGTCTGCTGCTGCGACTGCTCGGCAGATCACCGCTGAAGCTGAATTTCGACCCGTCGGCGGCATCTTACCGTGAATTACCCGAAGAGAACGAGAACAACGTCAACGAACAATTCTGAGAAAGCCAGGGGGCAAAACATGAACAGCGAAAATTCAACGAACCGGCTCGCATCTGTCGGCGAACTGATGCGCTTTCTCTGGAAACGCAAGCAATGGTGGCTGTTTCCGATCGTCATCGCTCTGCTGATTCTCGGCACCCTGCTGACTCTGGCTCAGACATCTGCCCTGGGCCCTTTCATGTATACAATATTCTGACAGACCGCCATGAGTGATTCAGAAAAAGGCGGCATCAGAAGTCTTCTGTTCAAGGCACTGCTGATATGCTTCTTGATCCCGGTAGCTCTTCTTGCCTCGGCAGAAATTTTACTGAGATTTTCAGGCGCCGGTTACCCGACTTCTCTGTTCATCAAAGATAAAACCGCAGACGGCAAAGATTGTCTGCGAGCCAATTATCAGGTCGGCTACCGCTTTTTTCCGGGCACACTGGCACGTAAACCCCTGCCTGAAGTTTTTCTTGCCCGCAAACCCGAAGGGGCTCTGCGTTTTTTCGTTCTCGGGGAATCAGCTGCCCGGGGTGAGCAGCTTGCCGACTTCTCGTTTTCGCGCATGCTCGAAGCAGCCTGCAACGAAGGCAAAGCCGAGAAAAAAGTCGAGGTAATAAACACCGGGATTCCGGCCATCAACAGCTGGGTTCTTCGCGAATTCGCCCGCGAAATAGTCAATTACCAGGCTGATCTGATAATTGTCTACGCAGGCCACAACGAGTTTATCGGACCTTATGGCCCGGCCGGTGTGTTCGGCCTGGCACGCAACCGTCTGGCCGCCCTGACCGGAATCTGGGCTTCTTCGCTTCGCCTGATACAGGTTCTAAAGGGTAATCGTGTTCCTGACGGTCTCGCCTCAGGCTGGCGCGGGCTCGAAATGTTTCTGAACAACCTCATTATGCCGGGCAGCGAACTCATCGATCTCTGTCAAAACAACTGGGTCGCCAACCTGAACGATATTTTTGCGGCGGCAAAAAATGCCGGGGTTCCGGTTATCTGGTGCCGGGTTCCGGTCAATCAGCGCGACTGCCCGCCATTTGCTTCAGACAATTCAGGTTTGAGCAGCGACGACCAGAACACCCTCAAACAGGTCGCAGAGCATATTACAGCAAACAATTTCAAGGCAGCCGATACGCTGATCGCCGGGTTTCGCGAAAAACACGACAACCATGCATTAGGCAACTACTATGCAGGCAGAATAAAACTGGCGCTGGGTGATCAGGCAAGCGCAAAAACCGCTTTTGAAAAAGCCGTAAGCAATGACTGCTTTCGCGTCAGAACCACTCCCCGGTTCAATGATGCCGCGGCTGCCTGCGCCAGCAGTTTCAACTTCGCCAGCGTCGATCTTGAAAAACTTTTTACCGAAAACAGCCCAAATGGCAGCATCGGCCGTGACCTGGTTTACGACCATGTGCATCTGACCCTCAAAGGACATTACCTGGCTGCGATGGGTATTTTTTCGGCAATTCTTGCCACCAGATCAGAGCTGCCAAAAACTTTTCCGGATTTTGAAAAAATGACAGAGCTGATCGGCTTCACCGCCCAGGATGCGGTCGAAAACCTGGAGCATATCAGCAGCAGCATGAGCCGCCCGCCATTCACTATGCAACCGGGCAATCAGGAACTCGTCGCCTCTCTGACAGCTGAGCTCGAAGAACTTAAAAAACAGGTAAACCCCGACGTCTGCCGTGTATTTACCGGTGCCTCTGCCGGGCGGCTGCCGGGCAACTGGGCAGCACTGCATCGGCTGGCACTGCTCAGCCGCAATACGCCAATCGAAGCACGGTCTGCTTTCGAAAGATCTCTGGTAATAAATCCTTTTAACATCGATACGCTGAATAATCTCGGACTGCTGCATCTTGCTTCAGGGCGACAGAACGAAGCCGAAGCCTGTTTTAAAAGAGCTCTCGAACTGGCTCCGGACTTTGCCCGTGCCCATTTCAATCTTGGTCTTCTCTATGCCGAAAAAAAATCTGACAGTTCTGCCGCTTATCAATACCGCAAAGCAGTGTTTGCCGACCCGGCGCTTGCTGGCGCCTGGCGTAATCTCGGCAACCTGCTGCTGAAAAATTCTGACCCAGCTGGTGCGCTTGCAGTTTACCAGAGCGGCGCAAAGGCTAATCCTGACGATCTGATGTTGCAGATTGGCGTCGGAAACTGCCTGCTTGCCGGGGGCAGACATGTCGAAGGCCGCGACCACTTTAAACTGACGGTCGCATCTTTTACAGCCTCACCCTTGCCTGTCTACAGTCTGGCACTCGCGCACGAAAAACTCAACGAAATGGCCGAAGCTGCCAGCCGTCTTGAAACTGCCGGCAGCATGGGACACCTTCCGGCTCTGACAAAACTTTTTGAGATGTATTTTTCCGAAAAAATAACGCTGACAGCGGACAAATTTATTGCTGCAGCTGAGAATGCCTGCCGCCTGAGCGAATTTTCTGACCCGTGGTTCATGCAGATACTTGCGGCCGGTTATCTTCAGGCAGGCAGAAAAAATGAGGCCAGAGAACTTTTAGCCCGTGCCCTGCAACTGGCGCAAAGTCAAGGAAAAAGCGGACTTGCACGTGAAATTGCCGAAAACCTGAAAGTTGCCGGCACAGAATAAACTAAATTCTGCTTCACAAAATGCCGATAGTACTGGTGGAGCCTATAAAAACCACACAGGAAGAAAAAAGCATGGAAGCAAGACGATCCACTCTGAAACGACTTATTATCTGCGGTTGCGCCACCCTGTTCATGCTGGCCGGCAATGCCGTGCCACAGGCACTGGCTCAGGCAGAAGTAAGAATTAAGGATATTTCGCGTCTGAGCGGAAATCGTGAATATCAGGTCATTGGCTATGGCCTGGTGACCGGCCTGGATGGAACAGGCGACAAAAGCCAGATGAGCATCGAAATGATTCGCGGCATGCTGCAGAATATGGGCATGGAACTCAATTCACAGCAGATTCTTACCAAAAACAGTGCTGCAGTTATCGTCACCGGGATGTTGCCTTCTTATGGCAGACCGGGTGAACCCTTCGACATCACCATCAGCTCACTGGGTGACGCTAAAAGTCTTCAGGGCGGCGTGCTGCTGCCGACACTGCTTAAAGGCGGCGATGGTCAGGTTTACGCCGTGGCTCAGGGGCAGATTTCCATAGGTGGTTTCGAGAGCGCCCAGGGCGGTGCAGCGGCAAGAACCGGCCAGAAAAACCATCTGACTGTAGGGTTTGTTCCGAAAGGTGCAATTATGGAACGCGGGGTCGATGACCGTTTTGCCAGATCCGGCAAATTCAGCATTCTGCTGCAGGAAAAAGATTCGATTCTTACCCGCAAGGTTAAAGAGGCAATCGACCGTCGTTATGGAACCGGATGGGCCAATATCACCAATCCCGGCCAGATCGAAATCAGGGTGCCGAGCAGCATGCAGGAAGATCCGGTCAGCTTTGCCGCGAACATCGAAAATCTGACTCTCTCTATTGACGAACCGAACCGCGTTGTCATAAATGAACGCACCGGCACCGTCATCGTCGGCAACAATGTCAGAATCAGCCGCGTCGTCATCTCTCACAACGGCATCAAGATTGCAGTCGATGAGCAGGCCCAGGCAAATGCCCAGGGTGCACGCAATCAGTCTCAGGCCAGCATGGTGGCAGTACAGGGCGAAACGACTGTTGACGACATGGTTTCGGCACTGAATGCGGTAGGCGCCACTCCCAAAGATCTGATAGCTATTTTTCAGGCCATTAATGCAGCCGGTGCCCTTCACGGCGAGCTCAAAATAATGTAATTCGGGAACTTTTACAAAAAATATCTGTCTTTTTCTTGCTATTTTTGCCCGGGGTATGATATTAGTTACGGCAACGTTCTGAATATTTCACAGCAGATCAGAAATCCCCAACGAGGTTACCACCTGAATGGTTGCTCCAATTTCGATTGAAGAAAAGGATCTAGCCAACCAGCATCTGGAGCGTTCAATTTCCCTGGCCATGACCGGCAAATATGATCAGGCGATTGAAGAAGCCAGAAAAGCGGTTAAGATCGATGCCGACTTTTTTCAGGCCTATAACAAGCTTGGTGATTACTATCTTAAAAAAGGGCAACTGAAAGAAGCCATCGATGCTTACCAGCAGGCTATCCGCATTCAGCCTGAAAGTCAGAACTCACATTTTGATCTGGGGCGTTCGCTCGCTCTGATCGGGGACTATGAAAACGCTCTGTCCGAACTCAATCAGGCCTACCAGCTCAAGCCTTCTCACACCGAAATTCTTGGTCACATTGGCCGGGTTTACCTGGCCATCGGGTCTGTAGAAGACGCCATCGCCAATCTTAATAACGCCCTCGCATCCAACCCCGAAGACGTTATGGTGTCTTTTTCACTGGCCTGTGCCTATCAGAGTCGCGGCGAAATGAACAAGGCAAACCCGCTTTTTCAGATGGTGATAAACAGATATTCAGAACTGGCACGCCATAAGAATCGCTTTGCCGAGGGGCACTATTACATCGGCCGTTCGTTTTTTCTTATGGGCGACGCCCACAAGGCGGTTGAACATCTTGAAAAGGCGGTCGAATTCGACACTGATGAAGTAGATCATCATTACAGTTTCGGCATGCTTTACAGCGATGCAGACGCTTTCTGTGCCCTTGCCGAAGCTCAATTCGATTGTGGCCAGAAAGAAGACGCGCGTCAGAATATTGGTAAGGCACTCAAGCTTGAACCGCAGAACCAGAAATTCATAAAAATCAAAAATGAACTGGGGTTGTAAACAATGAGCAGTTTTCTTGTCAGTCCGACTCTCCAGAATGCACGTGCCAAAGAGCTTCCAGAAGCCAAAAAAAAGGAACTCGAGAAACTTAAAAAGGCCTGTGCTGATTTTGAGTCGATCTTCATGCATCAGATGCTGAAGGAAATGCAGAAAACTGTCAAAAAGACGGGTCTGGTACACGGTGGGCAGGCAGAAGAGATATTTTCTGACATGCTCGACGAAGAAAGAGCTAAGACAATGCAGATCGGCATTGGCGACGTATTGTTCATGCAGCTTTCGAAGGCCATTGTGCCCCCGGCCAGACCTCGATAAAACCGGAATTCCGGAATTTTCACGGTAAACCCGCGAAAGGAAAGCAATTGTGGAAAATCCTACCTTTACTTACCTGCAGCTTTGTGACGAGCCCATAAAAAATCTTAAGGCCGTCGCCAAAGCTATGAACATTGAAGGCGCCGACAAAATGAAGAAGCAGGATCTCATCCGCGGGATCCTTAAAGTGCAGCTGGCCGCCGAAGGGCTCACTCTTTCAGAAGGCGTGCTCGATGTAATGTCTGAGGGGTATGGTTTTATCAGAACCCGCAGTTATGTTCAGAATGACGACGACGTTTATGTCTCACCGTCACAGATCAAGCGCTACAACCTGCTCTGCGGTGATACCATCGTCGCTCAGGTAAGATTGCCCAAAGATGACGAAAGTTACCATGCGCTTCTTCGCATTGAAGCGGTCAATGGTGTTGGCCTCGAAAGACTTCGCCAGCGCGTAAGCTTCGAAGATGGCATTCCGGTTTTTCCGACCGACAGATTCAGACTTGAAACCGGCGAAGAAGATGTTTCAACCCGTGTTTTCGACCTTGTGTGCCCGATAGGCAAAGGCCAGCGAGGTCTCATCGTTGCGCCGCCCAAGGCCGGCAAAACCACACTGCTCAAACAGGTGGCCAATGCGATCATCGCCAACCATCCTGAAGTTCTGATGCTGATTCTGCTCATCGATGAGCGCCCGGAAGAAGTTACCGACATGCGCCGCTCGGTCGATGCAGAAGTCGTGGCTTCAACCTTCGACGAACACATCAACAATCACATCAAGGTTTCAGAACTGCTCCTGGAAAAAGCCAAGCGTCACGTCGAGCTCGGTCGCGACGTGGTGATCCTGCTCGATTCGATCACCCGCCTGGCAAGAGCCTATAACATCTCGATGCCATCAGCAGGCCAGACCCTTTCTGGCGGTGTTAACCCGTTTGCACTTCACAAGCCCAAAAGATTTCTCGGTGCTGCCCGCAAAATTGAGCATGGTGGCAGCCTGACCGTTATTGCCACAGCCCTTATCGATACGGGCTCAAAAATGGACGAAGTTATCTTCGAAGAATTCAAGGGCACCGGCAACATGGAACTGCACCTTGACCGCAAGCTTTTCAACAAGCGTATTTTCCCCTGCATCGATGTCAAGATGTCAGGAACCCGCAAAGAAGAGTTGCTGATGAATATCGAAGATCTCAAAAAGATCATCATTCTGCGCCGCGCCTTCGAAGACAAGAGTTCGCAGGAAATCGTGGAAATGCTTGTCAAAGGCATTTCACAGACAAAAGACAACCGCGAATTTCTCAGTCTGATCAACCCGAATTACAAGGGTTCTGCAGCAAAAAGCAACGACTGAAACTGATGATTAAGCAGAACACAGGCAACATGGTTTCGTACGTACGCTTTTTGCTGATTCTGACCGGTCTGATAATGCTCAATTTCAATACTCCGGTGCAGAGCAGCAGCGATATTTCAATCACTGCCGACTTTTCATTCATTCCGCAAACCGGGCCCGGGGTTTTCCAGCTGTGCCAGAAATTTCTGGGGTCAGCTTCTGTTGAGACAGGAGTTTACCGGAATATGGTTCCCAGCCAGCTGCCAAAAGCCAGTTCACTTAAAGAGAAACAGAAAGACAGGCGCTCGTTCAGAATTGTCAGCGTTGACAGCAGGCACTCAGTCGCCAAGTACAACTGGCCGGTTAAGGGTGCCATATCTTCAGGTTTTGGCATGCGCCGCCATCCTGTAACCAGACGAAATTCTTTTCACAACGGCATCGACATCAAAGCCCGACAGGGCACCAGTATTACCAGCCCGGCAGAAGGCATTGTCGTCAGCGCTGGCCGTGCAGGGCTAATGGGCCGGATGGTCAAAATAAAGACCAGGGCCGGCAAAATTCTTTACTTCGGGCATCTGCACAAAATCAAATGTAAAAAGGGTGACCGGATAAAGCCTGGTCAGCTTCTTGGCACCGTAGGATCTTCAGGTCGAGCGACCGGACCGCATCTCCACTTTTCAGTGGTTTCTGCCGGACGTTTTATCAACCCGCTCAAGTATCTTTCGGCAGACTGAATCACTAGCTCTCAGTCTGACCGGCCAAAATGCCGATAGGTTTGGTGGTATACCTTTTCATCAGACGGAGATCTGTCGCATGCAGACCTTTTCTTGTTCTGGCCGGACTGCCCTGCTGCTATTGGCAATTCTGACAACCCCGTTGCCGGCTTTTTCTGCCGACGCGCTTCGCGACGTCAGAATACCGTCTGGCGATATTACCGCTCCCTATGATATGGCGATGCAGGCTTACGAAAACGGTTATCGAAGCTATCGCCAGGGACATTTCAATAATGCCGAAGATAGTTTTATCGAAGCACTGCGTCACGAACCCAATCTCATCAAAGCCCACTACTGGCTCGGCAAGCTTTATCACGAGCAAGGTCGGCTTGAAGATGCAATTTTTCACTGGGAAGAAGTCGAACGTCTCAACACCCTCATAAAAGACCGCCGGGCGGCGCTGAAAATAGAAAACAACGAATACCCGGCTTATTCTCAGATGCTTCGAGTTTCACAAAAAGCTAAAGAAGCAAGAGAAGCATTTGAAAGAGGCCTGAATCTTCTCGACAAAGGGCACTGGGACGGAGCTGAAGTTGAGATAAGGCTGGCGGTTCAGCTTTACCCGGGCAACCACCGTTATCTTCTTCAGCTTGCAAGAATTCTCTGGGATAAAGGCGAAAAACAGGCCAGCGTCAAATTTTATCGCGACCTGCTGAGCAAAAGAGACGTTGAATTTGCCAGTTTCAAAGAGGGTATCGAAAGAATGCTGCAATGCGAAATGAAATATGTGGCAACCCCGCTGATGCTCGACCAGAAGCAGAGGTTTGCCGGAGAACCCGCTTTTGCCGCCCTTGCTGTTAATTTTTCAAGCAGCCAGGATTACTCGATAACCGCTCCCGGAAAAATTATCAGAAGAGCTGACGGACAGGTCATCATCAACCTTGGTCTCGATGACGGTCTAAACCTGTCAGATGAATACAGCCTCGATCTCAGAGCATTTAAAGCAGGCGACCCACTTAAAGACCCTGATTCGGGCAAAGTAATCGGCAGAGGGCCAGACCGGCCTTCGGCAGATCTGCTGTTAACCAAAGTTTATAAAAACACAAGCTGGGCCCTTATCAGACGCGAATATGGCCCAGGCGTGAAAGCAGGTGACCTGATTGAATTCAAAAAAACATTCCGGTGATGGCATAAAAATAATCGCGGCCAATCGCAAAGCCCATCACGATTATTTCATTCTCGAAAAGCTCGAAACCGGCATTGCGCTAGTCGGCTCTGAGCTCCGCCCCTGCCGCGAGGGCAAGGTAAATCTTAAGGATTCTTACGTTGAAGAGGTCGACGGGCAGTTCTGGCTGCACGATATGCACATCGGGTCGAACCCTTTTTCGAACCGTCTTGACCATGAGCCCGAAAGAAAACGCCGCCTGCTTGCCCATAAAAGGGAAATCATTAAATGGGGCTACAAGGTTAGAACCTCTGGTATGACAATAGTGCCACTGAGCATTTATTTTAAAAGCGGAAAAGTAAAAGTTGAAATTGCTCTGGTCAAGGGCAAGGCCAAATATGATAAACGTGACACTATCGCCAAAAACGACGCAAGGCGCGATATGGAAAGAGAACTCGGAGGGCGCTATTGATGTTTAGATTTTTGAACCGCAAATGCCAGAATTTACTCTCTGGAGTGCTGGTAGCCATGCTGCTGACCTCAGCCCCGACTGACGCTCAGGATGGTTACATTAACGCAAGAAGCTTCGCTGAATCACAGGGTATTGCCCATCAATGGTTCCCGATTCAAAAAATTCTCGTCATGAGAAAAGGCCTCAAGTCAGTTAAACTCAAACTCGACGACACCACAGCGATTGTCGACGAAAAAGAAGTCAAAATTCCGGCACCACCAAGAATTCAGGATGGCCAGATTATGGTTCCGGCTGCAGCCCTGGCAAGATTTTTTCAGGGAGCAACCTCGGCTCTGCCGGTAACGCCACCGAAGATTCTGCCTCCGCAACCACAGGTTCCTCCACCACCGCCTCAGGCACCCCCGGGAATGGTTCCAATTGCACAGACCCCGGCCCAGCCCCCTGCAAGGCCTGAGCCCCAGGCCCCCAAAATTACACAGAATGAACCTCCGGCAATCTCGGTTGAAGAGTCAACTGAAGCGGTATTGCTCGCCCTTCGCCACAGCGTAAGAGAGGATCATACCCGTGTTGTTCTCGAATTCACATCGCCAATCACCTACCGCACAGAATTTAAAGATGGCGTTTTCCGTCTGACTATCGTTGGTTGCCGAAACCTCATACCAACTAAAAGAACCAATCCGGCAGGTCGTGATGTAACCCGTCTTGATATTAACAGTGGAGCAGACCGAAAAGGGCTGGTCCTGAATTTTTCTCTGCCGCAAAAGGAAAAGGCACCCACTATCGAAACTGTGACATCGCCTTTTCGCATGATTGTAAGTCTTCCGACTCCGGCTGCTCTGCTGCAGGTTGCAACTGCCACCGCCCAGATTGCAACGCCAACTGTCCAACCGCCACCGGCGACTGCCGCAACTGCTAGTGTTAAAGCTCCGGAGCCGCCCAAAGTTGAAGTTGCCCCGGAAATCAATATCGAGGTTGAAGCAGCAAAACTCTTGGATCAATCATTTTCTGGCCGAACTATCGTTATCGATCCGGGCCACGGAGGCTCTGACAGCGGATTTGTCACAGACGGCAGACCAGAAGAAAAAGAAATCAATCTGCTCGTAGCCCAGCATCTGAAGAACCGCCTTGAAACATTTGGCTTCAAAGCGGTTCTAACGCGGACCTCAGACATTGAAATGCCTCACTCTCAGCGGGTCAGCTTTGCAAACCGCAATGGTGGCGATCTTTACATTTCGATCCATACCGGTGGCGCAAATGATCCTTCAAAAGCCGGCATTGCCTGTTATTATTTCAGTCCAGCCGGCTATCACGTTAATTCAAACGCACAGGGAGCCGCACCAGATGCCGCTTTCACTGAATGGGCACGCAACACCAGATTTGATCTGGCACTTTTTCTCGCCAGAAAAGTTAATGAACGAATGGTTCAGCACATGCGGGTTGAAAGTCGTGGAGTCAAAGCCATGCCGATGCTCCCGCTCAAGTTCATAATGAACCCGGCAGTAATGGTCGAAGTGGGCATGCTTTCAGAAAAAACCGAAGGCAAAAATCTGATCAGCGACAAATACCGTCAGGCGCTTGCAAATTCTATCGCTAACGCCGTCGTTGATTTCTTCAACGGTATCGTAATCAAGCAGTAAAGAACAGGAGAAAGTATTAAAATGGCTGTAAAAAAGCCTTCGCGTCATAATCAGGAACGTATTCTCTTTGTTTTGATGGGTCTGATAATCATCGGACTTATTCTTTCGGGGTATTTTCTTTTCGTCAGAAAGATCCTCCCTGAACTGACTTCTGACAAGGAAACCTCGACTGCAGCAACAGCAAATACTGGTGTCTCGGCAATAAGTGATGACATGGCCGCGGCCAACGAGTTCATACCTCAGGAAGAAGCACAGGACCTGCGCATATTCTTTGGAATGAAGGGATCAGACATGCTGGCCTCCGAACTTCGCCGGGTCAGAAAGCGCACCATGCTCATTGCTCAGGCCAGACAGATAGTCGAAACGCTTCTTGAAGGACCAATTACCGGTAGTCTCTATCAACTTTTCCCCAAAGGCACCGGCTTACGCGGAATCTTTTTCGACGCCGGAACCTTCATCGTCGACCTGAGCCGTGAATTCACAGCTCTAAACAAACTTGGAGCAGCAGAGCAGACTCTGGCAATCTATTCACTTGTCAATTCGCTCACCGAACTCGACCAGAAAGCAAAAGTAAAATTTCTCATCAATGGCAGTGAACCTGCTAGTGATGAGGGGCACATCGATCTTTCAGTTCCTCTTACCAGGCTCGAAAGCCTCATTCAGAACTGATCTGAATAAAACAAAACGAGCTGTGAAGCCAGATCTGGCCCACCGCTCGTTTTTTGTTTAACGAATTTTTCTTTTCAGCCACCCCAGGTAGCGCTTGCACAGCCATGAACGGTACAAAGAACCTTTTTGCCATTGGGAAGGCCTTCTTCGGTTCCTTTGACCCATTCGTATTTGCCTAGAGAAGGGCATACCGGAAGTCGCGAGTTGCCGAGAAATGGAGCAAGGTCGGCAACGCTCTCCGGATACTGACGCTTTTCGATGTTATAAAGCTCAGCGGTTCTGCTCAGAAGAGAAGAGTACTCAAAACACTTGCTCTCTCTGGCCCGGTCGCGAACTCTGCGAAAATGCGGAAGCGCAATCGCTGCAAGAATACCGATGATAGCGATTACAATCATCAGCTCGATCAACGTAAACCCTTTAGTTTTCTTTTTTATAATCATCTACTAGGATTATACCATCTGAGAAATATTTTGCAAAACATTTCTTTTTCGATTATTATACTGAAAGTTACAAACAAGGATACTTTGGGGTTTCTATGTTTAACAAGAAAACAGCATTATTATTTCTGACAGTTGTGGCGTTTGCCACAGGTTGTGTCCCGAACAAATTCCAATATGACAAGGAATTTGGCAAATCCGGGTCTAACCGCGGCGAGTTTTTGAGCGCAACTGACCTCGATATAACCAAGGAAGGCAATCTGGTTATTGCCGATGCCGGCAACACAAGAATTCAGATTCTTACAACTGATGGCAATTCAGTCATGGCCGCGGGTGAATCAGGCCGCGAAGGCTACAAAATGCAGAGCCTTGCGGGCATAGGCGTAAACTTTCTTACCGGTGACATCTGGGCGTGCGATCAACGCGGCAACAAAATTGTGAGATTTGACTCAAACGGAACCCCAAACCTGAAAGTTACCAGCAAAATGAAATACCCGATGGATGTCGCAATCGACCGCGGGGGCGACGCCTACGTCATCATGTCGAAAATCCCGGAGATTTACAAATACGACGCTAACGGGAATTATCTTGCAACCATCGGTGGCTCCGGTAAAGCTGCCCTTGTTTTTCCAACTTCAATACTTATAAGCGACAACCATATCTTCGTATCTGATTTTGGTGGCAAACGTATCGTAAAAATGAACATGGAAGGGCACTTTGTCGCTGAATTCAAAGATAAGGGCGAATACGAAGAAATGAAAGGTCCATCCGGAATGCACATCGACAAAGATGGCAATCTTTATGTGCTCGACCTTGGTGAAGTGCCTGTTGTAATCCTTTCTGCCACCGGAAAATTCATCTCAAAAATTGGCGACTTCGGTAATCAGCCAGGCAGTTTCCTTTACCCGACCGGTGTGATTGCCAAATCCGCAGAAGAAATCTACGTGCTCGACAACAGCCGAAACACAATCCTTAATTTCAAGAAAAAACCTGAATAGCTTTCCCGAGAAACACCGTGAAAATCCTGAAACTCCTGATTCTCGTGGTGTTTTTTGTTTTTCTGGGTCTTTCTGGTTTCGTTTATGGCTCGTTTGTCTGGTTCGAAGAGATGTCACTGCCGGTTGAATCTGGCAGTGCCGGCGAGCTTTTCATTGAACCCGGCGCCAACACAAGACAGATTGCCGCTCTGCTGAAACAGCAGAACAAAATCCGCAGTGCCCTGCTCTTTCGTCTTTATATAAGGTTCCTTGCGGTAGATCAGCGACTGAAACCCGGACACTACAACTTCACCGGACAGGAAACTATTGGTGAGGTAATTTTTAAACTACTACGCGGCAGCCTTCAGACTGTTGCAGTAACAATTCCCGAAGGTCTGACCGTAAAAAAAGTTGCTGCCATCCTTGAAGAGGCCGGAATCTGTGATGCCGCCCCCTTCATTGAAGCCGCTTCAGACCCAGGTCTTCTCGGGCGTGTATTCTCAGACTGGGATTTAATACCAGCCGCCGAGGGACTTCTGTTCCCCGATACATACTTTTTCAGCCGCCCCACTCCCGCTCCCAAAGTTGCCGAGCGCATGCTGCGACTTATGAAGCACCAGATAGATCGGATTTTTACTCAGCCACTCCCAGGCGGACTGACCAGATATCAGGGCTGCATTTTAGCTTCAATTGTTGAAGAAGAAGCTGCGCTTCCAACTGAACGGAATCTGATTGCCTCGGTTTTCTACAATCGCCTGACGCGCCAGATGAAACTTGAATCATGTGCAACCGTACTGTATGCACTGGGTTCACATAAAACCAGATTGTTATTTGAAGACCTCAAAGTCGACTCACCTTTCAACACCTACCTTTACCCGGGCCTTCCCCCCACTCCGATTGCCAATTTCGGAACTTCGGCCCTGCAGGCGGTGGCTGCGCCAGCCGAAACCGACTATCTATTCTTCGTGTCTGACGGAAACCGCGGTCACCGGTTCTCAAAAACAATCAACGAACACAACCGCTTCAGGCACCAGTTCTATGAAAAGCGGCGAAGAGACAGGAAAAGCCAATGAATCCACGATTAATAACAGCATTGCTGATTTTTCTTGCAGTTTTTTTTCTCACCCCAGGGAATACCTCTGAAATAAGAGTTATTTCTCTGGTTCCTTCGCAAACCGAGATGATCTACGCGCTTGGTCTGGAAGACTGTCTGATCGGCCGCTCAGATTATTGCAATTTTCCGCCGGAATCGCAGCAGAAACCGTCCATCGGCAACATGGAACTGAATATCGAAAAGATAGTTTCGCTCAGGCCAACTCTGCTGCTTGACACCAACGGTATGCACCAGCGCTATGCACCACTCTTTCAGCAGCTCGGACTGAAATATGTCAACATGCCGACAACGAGCCTGCAACAGGTTAAAGAAGCGGCAATGAAAGTTGCAGATATGCTCGGCAACCCGCAGGCTGGAAGAAATTTTTCCGACGACTGGGACGCTCAACTCGGAAAAATAGCACCTGATCTTTCTGAAAAGCCGGTTTCAGTATATTTTGAAATCTGGGATACCCCAACGCAGGCTGCCGGTGACAGCAGTTTTATCGGTGAACTTATACGTCAGGCAGGGGGTAGAAACATTTTTGCCAACCAGGGTGATTACCCGGTAGTGAATTCAGAAACACTGATCAACGAAGATCCTGAGGTAATACTGCTTTCTTACCCGATCACGAGCCTTGACAGCATCAGAAAGCGCCCGGGCTGGAACACGTTGCGGGCCATAAAGCAGAACCGTCTTTATGCGCTCGATCAGGATCTGTTTGTCAGACCAGGGCCACGCAATTTAACTGCGGTCAACCGACTGCATGAAATTTTTAAAAAGGTGCGCAGCGATGAATAACTGGCGATGTAGACTTCTGGCTTTTGCAGGCGCGTTCATTTTTTGCGCTGGCCTGCAGACAAACGCACAATCAGCCCCAAACCGCATGTGGGTCAAGTTAAACATAGCCTCGGATAGTGCTGAATTCAAGATCAATCTGCCTGAGGCCGGCATGGTGGCAATTATTTCCAGCGTCCCGGGCAGAAAGCAGATCGATCGCCTCTGGGGGCCGGCAAACATGCAGGCAGGAACCTGGAAAATCAACCTGCCCTCCGGTCGGGTGACGGGCAGAAATGGCACAGTAGAGCTCTTTAATTTAAAGCTTGATGCTGTCTCAGAAATTGGCACCAGAGGAAACGGCGAAAGGCAGTTCAACGCCCCTCAAGGCCTGGACTATGACCAGAGCCGCAAAGAAATTCTGATTGCCGATACCGGCAACGACCGCATCGTGCGTCTGGCGCCAGATGGTCGTCAGATCGCGGTGCACGGCGGGTTCGGCCTGTCATTCGGTGACCGCAGCGAAGAACGTGAAGACAGCCTTGACGACCCATATGACGTGGCTGCGGGTGGTTTTTCAAACTTTTATGTTTCAGACCAGAATAACCGCAGAGTCTGCATTTTTGACGCCTATAAAAGCTACCGCGGCAACCTTTTTCCGAAAGACAGCGACCGCCGTAACCGACTCGATCGGCCAAGAGGCCTGAAAATCGACCCGGAAAACAATATCTGGCTGGTCGACGGGCGTGCCGACCGGGTGATAAAGATTTCTACAAGCGGTGACCGCCTGTTTGAAATTGGCGGTTTTGGTTTCAGCACTCTGCAATTGAAAGATCCGACTCAGGTAGATGTCAACACCAGCGGTGAGATATTCGTCGCCGACCGTGGCAAGGGACGCATTGTGATTTTTGACCGCCTGGGTTCATATATTGGCGAAATGCGCGATCATCTCAAGACTCCGACCGGAGTTGCCGTAGATCCTGATGGTCTGATTCTGGTATGCGACGACACCACCGGCGAAATGGGATTATACACCCCGAAAGGACTGCGCATTGCCTGCGTAGACAAGGCTTCAGATGGTTCAATTCTGCGACGCCCATGCGATATAGGTGTCAGCGAAGACCGGATTTTTCTTCTTGATTCAGGCAACCATCGGATCGTTGTAATCAACCGTGAAAAGCAGACAACTGCTGTGCCTTGGCAAGCGCCTGACACTGTGTTAGAATAAGCGGGTCAGTGCACAAATCGAACCAGGAGCACCAAATTGAAGAACCGCAAGACCAGGCTGTTTGTCTGCCTATTGCTTGTCATCGCTGTAGTCGGCCTGCAGACAGGCTGCCAGAAAAAAGAACGCAAAAGTAAAAAATCCGTTAAGCTTTCAGAATCGGTCAGAACTATTCCCGTTTCAGAGCTTCTGCCAAAGACTAAAAACGTCACCGGAAAGTTTAAAAACGGTGTTTCAGAGAAGGTTCTCGACGAGTATATGTATGGTACTCTTGCCGGGCAGTATGGCAAAATCGACACCGCCGAAAAGCACCTTCTGAGAACCATCAAAATGGAACCGCTTTTCGTCGACGCCCACCACAACCTGGGTCTTGCCTACTACAAGAAAGGGCGCATCGATGAGGCAGTCAGATGCTGGCGGCGCGCTCTCGAACTTGCGCCGTCATACGCAGAAACCTATTATAATCTCGCGATTTTCATGCTCGACATGAATCGCGAAACAGATGCAATCGAACTATTCAACATCTGCACAAAGTATGAACCTTTTCATCTCAAAGCCAGATATGCGCTTGGCACCATCGCCCAGAAAAAGGGCCAGAACAAAGAGGCTATCCGCCATTTCCGTGCCTATCAGAGCAAAGATAAGGGCGATGTCAGAGTTCTGATCGCACTGGGTGAACTGTATCTGCTCGAAGGACAGCTCGACGCCTCTCTCAAAGAATTTGAAGCTGCCGCCCGCATTGACGACAAGAACGGCAAGGTGCATTATCAGCTCGGCGTAGCCTATCACCGCCGCGGACTGCTCGACCATGCAATTCTCAACTATAAGCGTACTACCGAACTCATGCCCAACCATGTCGATGCATTTATCAACCTTGGCGATATCTATGTTGTCCGCAACGAGTTCGCCTCGGCACTTGCCTCATACAACGCCGCCCTGTCGATCGACCCGACCAACACTTATGCGGCACGCAAGGCCAAACAGGCCGAAGCCAAACTTCTGGAAAAATAAATTTGAGACTGCTGCGCAACCCCGAATCCCCACGAAAAAAACTTCCGGCTGGCGAGAAAGTGCGCCTTGCAATTCTCGGCAACCGTCTGAACATGACCAGCGACGAAGCAGGTCGTCTGCTTGACGACCTGCAGAACGAAATCGCTTCGATCCTTGGAGTCACTCCCGCGGCCGTTTTGCCAGACACCGAATTCGCCGGCCGCGACCTGGACCTTGTATTTACTCTCAACAAACAAAACACCCCTAAAGCAAAAAAATGAAAAATGTAATTGAAGCTCTCTCACACTGGGAACTCCTCGAAATCGAAAAACCAGCCCGCTATCTTGGCGGCGAAGTCAATCAGGCGGCAGCGAAAGAGTCGCCGGCACTGCGCACTTGTCTGGTTTTTCCTGATCTTTATGAACTGGGCATGTCCAATCTTGCTCTGAAAATTTTTTATGAATCTCTGAACCAACGCCCTGATATCGTTGCGGAAAGGGCTTTTTCGCCATGGCCAGACTTCGAAAGTCTGCTGCGCCGGCGTGGTCTGCCACTTTATGGCCTTGAATCAGGCATGCCGCTCAAAGATTTTGACGTTATTTTCGTTACCCTGCCATACGAGATGACTTTTACCAATGTTCTCAACATTCTTGATCTCGCCGGTTTACCACTGGCCTGGAAAAACAGAAATGACGGCCCGATAGTTATTGCCGGCGGCCCGTCAGCGTCAAACCCGCTGCCAGTAGCTAAGTTTATGGATGCGGTTCTGATCGGTGACGGCGAAGAAGCAATCATTGAAATATGCGACAGCCTGATAGCATCGAAAAGGGCTGGCGCCAGTCGCTCTGAAACCAGGCAGGCACTGACAAAGGTTGAGGGTCTCTGGGTGCCGGAATTCCCTGCCCGCGTCAAACGCCGCGTATTCAAAGGATTTTCCCAGAGCCAGCCACCTCTCAAACCAGTAGTTCCAAATGTTCAGGCGATTCATAACCGTGCACCTCTCGAAATCTTCAGAGGCTGCATGAAGGGCTGCCGGTTCTGCAATGCCGGCTTTTTTTACCGCCCCAAGCGCGAGCGACCGGTTGAGGATCTCGTTAAATATGCTGGCGATCTGCTGCAGAGCACCGGCGAAGAATCACTCGGTCTGCTTTCGCTGTCAACATCTGACTACAACCGTCTTGAAGATCTTATACGCAGCCTCGACAAGGCCAAGCTCTACCCCGAACAGAGCGTTTCCATACCATCGATGCGCATGAACGACAATACCATCGCATTGCTCGATGCCACCCCACACATTCGCAAAGGCGGCCTTACTTTCGCCCCTGAAGCCGGTACCCAGAGGCTGCGAAATGTCATCAACAAAAACGTCACAGAAGAAGACATCATCAGCGTCATGAAAGCCACGGGCGGCTCAGATTACCGCACCGTTAAACTCTATTTCATGATGGGACTGCCTTTCGAAACAGACGAAGATATTCACGGAATCGTCGATCTGGTCAAAAGACTTGAAGCGATCGGCAAAACCACCAAACCACGCAAACAGATATCGATCAGCCTTTCAGGCTTTGTGCCCAAGCCATTCACACCGTTTCAATGGTCTGAACAGGCAAGCATGAGTGAGCTCAGGCGCAAGCGCCAGATTGTCTGCCGCGGCCTAGAAAGGGGCAGCAGCCGCGTCTCGTGGCGCGAAGAATTTCTCTGTCTGCTCGAATCCGTACTCTCGCGTGGTGACGAAAAGGTTGGCGAACTTATTGAAAGCGCCTTCAGAAATGGCTGCAAATTCGACGGCTGGCATGAATTTTTCTCTAAAGAAAAATGGGAAAAGGCGTTCGCCGAGACCGGAGTCATGGCAGAGGATTACCTGCGGGCCCGTCCTCTAGAAGAGCAACTTCCCTGGGATTTCATCGACTTCCAGGTACCCCGCGCCTATCTCGAAAATGAATACCGACTCGCGGAACAGGCAGCAGGAGAACAGGCATGAACAGCGAAACAAACCAGAGCCGCCCCGAAGTGAAAGTCAGAGTCGAATACAGCAAAACCTGCCAGGCCCGCTACATCGCCCATCTTGACACCATCGATGTTATCTGCAAAGCTCTCAGGCGCCTGCAGCTACCCTATGCCGTAACTCAGGGCTGCCATGTCAGACCAAAAATCAGCTTCGGCCCGCCTTTGCCCCTTGGACACGCAAGCTATTGTGAATATTTTGTTCTGACGTTGACTGAAGCAGTTGATTCCCAGACACTCCAGGTATCCCTGAATCGCGAACTCCCAAGCGGCATGCGGGTAATTTCAATCACCAATCCTTATGTAGAAGCGCGAAGCGGTAATTTTGGCGAAAAACTGCATTACCGCTTTTCCTTCACCAGCGCAGAAGTTGCAGAAACAGCTCAGCAGTGGTTGCTGAATCCTGAAACCGCATTTTCTGCCGAAAGCAAGGGAAAAACCCGGACCTACATGATCAAAAGTGCAGTCCTTGGCGCCAGCATCGCAAAAAATGACAGCCTGATCCTTGAGGCTGATTTTATTCAGGGGCAGGCCGATGTGCCGTCGGTTTCGAAAATTGTCACGGCCTTAGCCGGCTTTCTCGACACCAGAAAAGATTGTCTCAGGCTGATAGAGAGGGTATCACTCAGCGAATTGCAACAGAAACAGGAGATTCCAGCGAATTGAACAGAAAAATTCTCGTAAATATCGGCCCCTATGAATCACGGGCCGCAATCATTGAAAATGGCAAACTCGTCGAACTGTTATACGAAATTCAGGACAGCGAAAAAATCGTCGGCTGCATTTACAAAGGCCGCGTTGCCAATGTTGTAGCCGGCACCCAGAGTGCGTTTGTCGATATCGGCATTCACAAAGACGCCTACCTGACCCTTACCGGAGTTGAAAGCAGTGACGACGAAGATCTCAAAGACATCTTCCGCAGCCCGATCCAGGACCAGCTCAAAGTCGGCCAGGAAGTGATTCTGCAGATACTGAAAGAACCAACCCCTACCAAAGGCCCGCGTTCGACCATGACCATCTCTTTCCCCGGGCGCTATCTGGTTTTCATGCCCAAGGTCGATCACATCGGGGTTTCACGAAAAATAAATCAGGACCGCGAAAGGGATCGTCTGCGTGCTATTGGCAAACGCATTGCCCCCAAAGGCGGTGGCGTTGTCTTCAGAACCGCCTCTGAAGGTCTTGAAGAGAGTGTACTCAAAGCCGATCTCGATCTGTTGATTAAAATGTGGCGTAAAGTCGAGAGCAAAATAGGCAAATCACCGCCACGCACGATGCTGCATCGTGATATTCCTCTGCCCATGAAGGTGGCAAGAGACTTCTTCACCGACGATATCGAAGAAATGATAATCGATTCAGAAGAAGCCTACAAGACCATTATCGAAGACTGTGAGTTTCTTTCACCTCTGCAGAGGGCCTCGCTCGAGCTCTACAAAGATAAAACGCCGATTTTTGAAAAGTTCGGCATCGAAAAAGAAATCGAGCGGGCACTGTCTCGCAAGATCTGGCTTGATTCGGGCAGTTACATCTTCATCGACAAGACCGAAGCCATGTATTGCATCGACGTTAACAGCGGTCGCTTTTCTGGCGGTTCTGACCTCGAAGAAACGGTATTCAAGGTCAATCTTGAAGCCGCCCGCGAAATTGCCAGGCAGATCAGGCTGCGCAACCTGGCTGGTATGATCATTATCGACTTTAACGATATGGAAGCTCCTTCGCACAGGGCTCAGGTGTTAAAAACCCTGCGTGAAGGCTTCAAAGGCGACCGAAACAAGCCAAATATCCTTGATTTTTCTGAACTTGGCCTGGTGCAGATGACGAGACGGCGTACCTCAGCAAGTCTCGATGAAATTCGCAAAGCCCCCTGCCCCTGCTGCCAGGGAGCCGGCAAAACCCTGTCGGTAGCCACCGTTGCCAACCAGATCCGAGCCGGGTTGATCGACGAAACAAAACGTTATCAGACCGACAAGATTATTCTCAACGCACACCGTATGGTTATTGACCACCTGCGTGGAAAAGACAACAACGGCATCAGAGAAATCGAAAATCAGCTTCGCCGCAAGCTTATTCTCAAGCCAGCCAACAGTTTCGATATTGAAACTTTCAAGATCGAGCCGGTCATGGAAAGACCCGTTAAATCTGGTAGACGTCAAAATGAAAGGCAGCCGCACGGCGCGCAAAACCGCGAGGTCGCACCAGAGCAGATCGAAACACCTGCAAACCATGGGGATGCTCCGGAACAGGCAGTACTTCCGGGTCTCGTGGAAAATATTCCGGAAAACATCTTAGAGAGTGCTCCAGAAAACGATCTCAACGAAACTCTTCAGGGAGAAAAGGATGAAAGCAACCCCTAGAATTATTCTGCTGCTCGCTCTTCTCCTCTGCTGCGAAACTTTGAGCGCAGCTGAGATCAGATATGCCTTTCGGAAGGGTTATACCTATTCTTACCAGTATACCCAGCAGAGTTCCGGCAAAATTCAGACTTTTACCTCCAGCCCGTCAGCCAGTCAACCTGCCTCTACAGTTGAATTCACCATCAAGGCAATTGACTTTCAGGACGGAGCTTTCATCGTTGACATTGGTGACAAAAACTCAACCTACAGGCGTTATCTCAGAGAGAACGGCGAGATTAAAGGCGCTCCTGGCGAATCAGGGCAGACAATCCCCTTCTTTATGCCACTGCCAGCCGGCGACTGGAAAGTATCAGAAAAACGTCAGATCAAAAAAGACCTGAACATCGGTGGAAAACCGGTGCCGGCAGCCTGGAACCTGCTTTTGAAGTCTGTCGACAATGAAAAGGGGTTGGCAGAAATTCTTTTTGCGGCAACCATGAAACTGCCTGATGATCGCTTGCGGCAGAAGGCCTTCAGTCTCAAGGGCCGGATGTTGTTCAACCTCTTTGAGGGTGTCGTACATCAGGCCGACTGGCAGACCGCCTACAAATTTACTTTCATCAATAAAGAGTTCGCTGTCACCCGCAACCTCTGGGACTTCGAAAAACAGGTCAGTCACAGCCTGAAAATGACCGGAATGCAGGAGTAAAAGATGAAAAAGATTTTTCTGCTGCTTTCACTTCTTGTTGCAGGGCCGATTCATGCTCAGACCCAGGCGAACAACATCACTTCGCCATTCAAGCTCTGGCTGCTGAACAATGAAGCCAGAGCCCTGTCTTCGTTAAGTTCCGACGAAATGCTGATCAGCAAGACATCCCTGCCGTTTTCGTTCATGCCACCCTCATCACCTGCCTCGGCAAGACCTGAAGAAAAATTGTGGGCAATTCATCGCAAATTCTACGTACTGCTCGACGAGGTTCAGGGTATTTACACCCTGGCACGCCAGTTCGGTAATGGCAAATTCTCCGTGGTTCTGAAACAGGCCAGACCAGAGATCTGGGCAACACTGCCTCTCGTGCAGTTCTGCCCCGAGCTGATCAATCGCCTCTCTCCAGATCTGAGACGGTCTTTTCATCAGACACTGCTGAAAGCTCTCAACCTCGACCCACAAAGAGATGCTGACCTGACGACCAGACTCAACCGGGCAATAAAGAAGCTTTCTGACGAAGAATTCAGACTTTTGAACGACTATTTTGTATCTTTTGCCGCGCTGTTTCCATCTGATGGCAGTATCAAGGTTCTGCGCGGTTTCATTGAAACCGGCAGCAAAAAGCCTTTTGGCACCGGCATCAAAGAACTGTTCAGACCGGTCGGCAGTCAGCTGTCAGAAACTCAGGGCACCACGACAGCCGCTGCTCCAGCAATACTTGAGTCTGACGACCCGCTCGCAGAGCTCGAAAGGTTGGCCCAGTTCGACTCCGGCGAAATCAGCACTCTTTCAGAGCCGGCTTCAGAAAGCGAAAACCTCGAAGAAAACTCTGATGGCACCCCGGTGAAAACTCAGCCAACAGAGCTTGAGCCGCCACCGCCAGGCACCGACGATCTGTTCAAAATCTGGGATTAAAACGGCGACAAAAAAACGGGCTGTCATGCAGAACAGCCCGTTTTCTGTTTACAATAACAAGTATCAGCGGTGATAATATTCTTTCAGCTTCGGCGTCGAGTTAGCGCGCAGCTTTTTCAGAGCTTTCTCTTCGACCTGACGCACCCGCTCGCGGGTTACCCCGAGAATTCTGCCGATTTCTTCAAGCGAGCGCGGCGTGCCGTCGTCAAGCCCAAAACGCAGCTTGATGACAATCTGTTCACGATCTGAGAGAGTCTCGAGAACGCGACCGATCTGATCGCGCAGCAGTGAGTCAATAACAGCCTCTTCGGGGCTGACGGCATCGTCATTCGAAATATAGTTTTCGAGAGAAGTATCTTCTTTATTGCCAACCGAGATTTCAAGCGAAACCGGTTCCTGAGTCAGGCGAACCACTTCTTCGATGCGGTCAACAGGCAGGTCGACACGGGCAGACAGCTCTTCCATGCTGGGCTCGCGACCCTTTTCCTGGACGAACATGCGAATCTGCTTGCGAACCTTGTTGACGATTTCCATAATATGAACCGGAATGCGGATAACCCTCGACTGTTCAGCCAGAGCGCGGGTTATCGCCTGCCGTATCCACCAGGTCGAATAGGTCGAAAACTTGTAACCCATCGTATAATCGAATTTTTCTATCGAACGCAGCAAACCAAGGTTACCTTCCTGAATCAGGTCAAGAAAGAGCAGGCCACGGTTGGTGTATTTTTTGGCGATACTGACTACCAGCCTGAGATTTGCAGTAATCAGAGCCTCGCGGGCCTCCGGGTCACCCTCAAGAATACGCCGGGCGAACTCCTTTTCCTGGTCATGGGTTGCCAGGCTGAGCTTGGTGAGCTGCTGCAGATAGAGCTTCACCGAGTCGTCAAAAATCGACTCTTCCTTGCGCTTTTCGCGTTCGTCCTGATGATCGACAACGTCTTCATCACTTCGTTTGCGATAAGGCGAAGCGACCTTGATCTCTTCATGCACGGGCTTTTTCCGGGCTTCAACCGGCTTATCAGCCTTGTCAGTCACTTCGCCTGCTTTTGGCTTGCTCTTAGGCATGCTCCAGCTCCTCTTCGCGGGTGAATCTTCCCATGCCGCGAAACTTTTTGTAGCGTTCGTCCAATAACTTATCGGCGTTCATCGCCAATAATGAAGGTAGATGTTTTTCGATCTGCTTTTTAATTTCATCGGCAGCCATCTGATGATTACGATGTGCACCGCCAATTGGCTCAGGAAGTATGCCGTCGATGATCCCTGCTTCAAGCAGGTTGGAGGCACGAAGCTTGAGCGCGGTCGCCGCTTCTTTCGTTTTAGCCGGATCGTTCCAGAGAATGGCGGCACAGCCTTCGGCTGAAATTACTGAATAAACTGAAAACTCAAACATGAACACGCGGTCACCGACGCCGATTGCCAGAGCACCGCCGCTGCCACCCTCGCCTGTGACAAAACAAAGAATCGGAACCCTGATTCCGGACATTTCGGCGAGATTGCGCGCAATTGCATCGCTCTGGCCACGCTCTTCGGCGCCAATACCAGGGAAAGCGCCGGGAGTGTCAATAAAGGCGATAATCGGCAGACCAAAGCGCTCAGCAGTGCGCATCATACGCAGGGCCTTGCGATAGCCTTCGGGGTGCGGCATACCAAAATTGCGGTAAATATTTTCTTCGGTGTCGTGCCCCTTCTGGTGCCCGATGATCATAACCCGCTGGTCGCCAATCCGGCCGATACCGGAAACAATTGCCGGGTCATCACCGAACAGACGGTCGCCATGCAGTTCGACAAATTCTTCACCGCACAAATGCTTGATCAGATCAAGAGTCGACGGGCGATTGATGTGGCGGGCCACCTGAGTGATCTGCCAGGGCTCAAGATTGCCATAAACATCATTCTTGAGGGCATCGACCTTTTCGGTAATTGCTCTGATCTCGCGCGAAAGATCGACTTTGCCGGTTTCAGAAATGGCCTGCAGCTCTTTTATACGGGCTTCAAGCTCGATAATTGATTTTTCGAATTCAAAATCTTTTGCCATATGTACCCCGTCAGGCTACCAGAAGCCGCAGAATTCGTGCAACAGTATTTTTCATTACCCGACGATGAATGACGCAATCGAGCATGCCATGCTCGAGTAGAAACTTCGAACGCTGAAATCCCTCGGGCAGCTTCTGCCTGATAGTCTGCTCGATTACCCTCGGGCCGGCAAAACCGATCAAGGCACCGGGTTCAGCGATATTAACATCACCAAGGCTGGCGAAGCTTGCCGAGACACCACCGGTAGTCGGGTCAGTCATGATGGAAATAAAAGGCACCGCCACCTGATTGAGCCGTTTAATCGCAGCTGAAGTTTTAGCCATCTGCATCAGCGAAAAAATACCTTCCTGCATACGGGCGCCACCGCTTGCTGAAACAATGATTACAGGCGCTTTTTCCTGCGCACCCAGCTCGAGAATCGTCGTCAACTTTTCGCCAACGACCGAACCCATGCTGCCACCCATAAAGTCAAAATTCATTACCCCGAGGAACACCTTGCGGCCCGACAAAGTCGCCCGACCGGTGGCAACCGCCTCATTGACATCCGTCTTTTTAATAGCCTCTGCCATGCGCTCGGGGTAAGGCTTTGAATCGACAAAATTCAGCGGATCGACAGATTTCATGTCATGGTCGATCTCGACAAAAGAATTGTCGTCGGTAAGCAGGGCAATGCGATCCCAGAGGGGCATGCGAAGATGATGATCGCACTTACTGCAAAGAAAAAGGTTCTTTGCCAGATCCTTGATCAAAAGAGTTTCGTTACAGGCCGGGCACTTTTTCCAGAGGTCGGAGGGGGTGTCCCGTCTGGGACGGGTAAGCTTGTCAAACCATCCCATGCGTTACCGCCAAATGTAAAGAATTGGAAATGTTTTCATAAAATCTGGTTATACCAGATTTAATACCCAGTTTCAAGAAGAAACCTGTCGAAACGACAGACTGCAAAAGAAAAACGCCTCTCCGCAGGGAGAGGCGCAACTGTCACAGAATTTCCGGTTAACCGGAACAAAGTTCAGAGTGCATCGGTGGTAAAAGTGTAAGGGGGAGTTCTCTCTTCAAGATTGGTTGAAACCACCGTGGCAAAGATGCGAACCTGATAGGTCGTGTTGGCAGTCAAAGAAAACAGTTTGTTGCTGTAAGAACTGTTAACCGTGCCGAGGTCTTCTTCGTCGAGCGGGTTGTTTTCGCCATCTCTAAAAATGTAAACAATGCATTTTGCGGGTTCTTTGAGTGAGAAATTGATACTGGCTTTATAAGGGCCGCTCTTGGAAACATCTATGCTGTTGAAAACGGTTGTTGCAGGGGTCGTCGGGGTTGTGGGAGTGGTGGTAGTGGTTGTGGGAGTCGTGACTGCTTCAAGAGTTGTGAATGAGAGCACGCCAAAAGTTGCAGTGGTGGTGCGGTTACTGCTCTTATCGGTGCAGATCAGCTCATAGGTGTATCTGGTCGAAGCCAGCAGACCGTTGATTTCATATTTATGACTGGTTTTGTAGGTAGTACTGACGGGAAATTCGAGCCGATCGCCGCCAACGGTTTTGAGAACAAGCCGACTAAGGCATTCTTCGTCACTTTTCCAGGTTATGGTCACCGAAGTTGAAAGCGGAGTGGCAACTACACCGCTGATAATCGGCGGAATAGTATCGCCAAAACCGGGCAGACCATTGGTGCCATGGCAGAGATAGCACTGCTTGTCATCAGTGTAATTGTGATCCGGGTTACGGGTAGTATCATTATGGCAACTCAGACATGAAGCCTGCTGCCAGCCCGGATGCATGTTATCGAGCAGCGGCGCATTGTCGTGGCCATTGACGCCACTGCCACCGGTTGGAACTGTGACAATCGGAGTAGTTATCTGGCCAGGATTCTGAACGACGCCATCGGTAGCCAGTCCACCGGCTCCGTTTGTTGTCTGATAGGCGCCAAGCGGGTTAACGTTTCCGCCGGAATCTGAGGAACTCGATGAACAACCGGCTGTCAGCATGGTTACTGCCACAAGCAGAAACAGCATCAGCCAGGGGTGATCAGGCAGGCGACGGTAAGACTTCATAGTTGATCTGTGACCTCCAGACGCAATGTCTTATACTTATACCCTTGGTTTATCGGCAGAACAGATTGCTAAAATTAAATAAAAAAACTTCATGTTTTCATTCACGAATTCCGGAAACCTGCCGAAAGGGTTGAAGATTTCGCATCGTTATCTTATTCTCAGGGAAATTATGAAACTAATCAGCAACGCACTGGTATGGACAGCCACCTGGCTGATAACGGGTCTCTATACCCTGGCAATTTACCCTCTGTATGTCATCAGAAACCTGGGCTACCACCTCAGGTCTCCCTCGGTCCTTCTGTATGCACTTATTTTTTATGTTGTCGACCGGGTTACCAAACTACTGGTCGTTAACAATTCTCACCTGCTCCCGGTCAACGTCGTCGACAATTTCTTTACCCTCACCTATGTAAAGAACCCCGGCGTTGCCTTCGGCTGGTTCCCGGACTGGCGTCTGCCACCGATTCTGATGGCAATGACAATGATAATAATCATTGCCTATTACAGCCTCAAACTGCCCGAAGAAGAACGCATGACCCGCTGGGCCCTGGCACTGCTTGTCGGAGGAGCGGTCGGTAATCTCTATGATCGCATCGTTTATGGCTTTGTCGTCGATTTCTTTCTCTTTCACTTCGGCAGCTTTGATTTTCCGGTGTTCAACGTGGCCGATATCGCCATCGATCTTGGCGTATTCATGTTGTTCGTCGACATCTTCTTTCTGAGCCCTGACGAAGATGAGGAAACCAGTTCAGAAGGCCTGACGCCCACTGCGGCCTGAGCCTGAAGCATGTATCCGATTCTGCTTTCAACGCCCTGGTTCAACGTCTATACCTATGGTCTGCTGATCGCTGCCGGCTACACAGCCGGCACTTTTATCATTCTGCGCGAAGCGGGGCGCGCCGGCCTCAACCGCGAAGCAATTTTCGACATGCTGATCATTCAGCTGATCGTCGGCATCATGGGCTCGCGACTGCTGTTTCTGCTCGAATACAACCCTGAAAAACTCACCTTTTCTGATTTTTTCGCCTTCGAACAGGGCGGCCTGACCTTCTATGGTTCAGTCATCAGCAGTTTCATCTTCGACCTTCTCTACCTCAAGGCGCGAAAAATACCTTTCTGGCCGGTCATGGACTGCATAGGCTTCGGTCTGCCGCTCGGAATCATGCTGGCGCGGCTTGGCTGCTTTTTCAATGGCTGCTGTTACGGCACTGCCTGCAGCTATTTCTGGGGTTTTCATTTTGAACACGCCGGCCCTGGCCTGCATCATCCAACTCAACTGTATGAGTCGGCTTCAGGCCTGGCGATATTCATCATTATCCAGTATTTGCGCCGTTTCAGACGCAATCATGGCGAAATGTTTCTTGCCTGCATGGCTCTTTATGGTTTTTTCAGATTTTTTATCGAATTCTGGCGCGCCGAAAACCCGGCGGTGCTGTTTGGTCTCAAGCTGTCTCAGCTGATCGGCCTCGGCGCCATAGCCTTCTCCTTCGTTGCCTGGAAAATTATTGACCGAACCCGCCGGCATAGAATCATGCCTGACCAGACCTCTGTAGATTTGAAGCAGAGTTGATTTCTGATGCAATTGCTCGCCGATCTTCAAATGCCCGTCTACACCTACGGCATTCTCATGCTGGTCGCTTTTCTGGCTGGCACCCGGCTCTTTTCAGCCAACTGTCGGGCAATAGGCGTAAAAAGCCCTGATCTTGTCGATTTTATGCTGATAATTGCACTGGCCGGTCTGGCAGGCGCAAGAATCATGTATATCACGCTGTTTCCGCAGCAGTTCAACAGCTTTCGCGACCTGATTGCCCTGCACGAAGGTGGTCTGGTGTTCCATGGCGGGCTTTTTGCCGCCGCCGCCGGTCTGCTTGTCTATTTTATAAAAAAATCACTGCCCTGGCGCACTCTATTCGACGCTGTCACGCCATCTCTGGCCTTCGGACACGCTATAGGCCGCTTTGGCTGCCTGATCAACGGCTGCTGCTATGGAACCAGGACTGATCTTATCAGCATTTATCGTCTCGACAGCGATCCGCCCGGATGTTATCGACACCCGACGCAGGCCTACGAGGGTGGTTTTCTTCTGCTGCTGGCATTTTTTATCACGCTGCTCCTGCGCAGACGGCCCTTCATGGTAAAAACACACTCAGGCGTTCTTACCGGCCTGTATGTTTTTGTTTATTCAGCATGGCGATTTCTGCTGGAATTTATTCGTGGCGACGACCGCGGCGGCTTTTTCACCACTCTGGTTCTCTCGCCCGGGCAGCTTGCCTCAATCTTTCTTATGACATTGGCAGGTCTTATGGTAATATACTGCTATAAATATCCAGCTGATACCGGAGACAAAGCAGATGAGCAAAACTGAAACCTGGGCCGTCGAACCCGAATACGCCGGGCTACGTATAGATCTGGCAATCAACAGAAAGTTCGGCCAGATTTCGCGCACCCTTGCCCAGGAAATGCTGAAAACCGGCGAAATAAAAGTGGGCAACCAGCTGGTTAAACCAGGTCTCAAGGTTAAAGGCGGCGAGAATGTCGAAATCGCCTTTCGCCCCGAAGAAGTCGAACCCGAAATCAAAGCAACCACTCTTGATTTTCCGATTCTTTTCGAAGACCGGCACATGATCGCCATTGACAAACCCGCCGGTCTTGTCGTTCACCCTGGTGCCGGCAAAGAAAAAACCACCGTCGTCTCGGCTCTGCTCGGTCACACAAAGCTCAGCCCGATCGGCGCGCCAACCAGACCAGGGGTCGTGCATCGCCTCGATAAAGACACCAGTGGCGTCATGATTCTTGCCAAGACCCGCGACGCGCACCGCAAGCTGGCTGAGGCTTTTGCCGGGCATGAACTCGAAAAAGAGTATCTTGCAATCATTCAGGGGCACATTGTCAACCGCAAAGGGCGTATCGAGGTGGCCATCGAACGCGACAAGATTCATCGCAAACGCATGAAGGCAACCTCTGCCGAAAAAGGCCGCATGGCCATAAGCATTTTTGAGGTTCTCGAGTATCTCAAGGGTGCAACTCTCGTTAAAGTAAAAATTCTGACCGGCCGTACGCACCAGATTCGAGTGCACATGGCTTTTACCGGGCATCCGCTGCTTGGCGACGTCACCTACGGCGGCAAGCGCCTCGAAAAAAAAGCAGAACATTTTCTGCACAGCCACCGTCTTGCCCTTAAACACCCGGTAACCGGCAAACAGCTCGAATTCATCGCCCCGATGCCAGACAGGTTTGCCCGCATACTCGCGCAGCTGCGCCAGGAAGCGCCCGCAGATTCCAACTGATTGAAACCGGCAGTTCTGCCGATAAACTATTAACCTTAGCACGACAGGAAGATTTTTGATGTCTGAGAACCTTCTTTGCAGCGACAATCGCAGTATGCGACAGGGTAATATCGCCCTTTATGCCATCGTTTTTCTGATGGTCGGCATTGTCTTGTCGATTTTTATCTTTTTTCCTCAGTTTCTCAACATGCAGTCGGGTATATACGGCATTTCGTGCCGTGAAATCAGGCAGAAAATTCAGGTCGCCATCGAAGACCATGACGCCAACAACACCCGCAGCATCGTCGAACGCGGTAAGCGTGTCGATCTCGACACCCTCAAGGAAAAAGGCTTTCTCAACGAAATCAGACTTTGCCCAGAGAAGGGCGAGTATAAATTTGATGAACGCGGCAGAGTGATCTGCACTTTTCATAAAAGCGGAGAGTAAACATGAACAAGCATCGAAGACGTACGTATCTGATCAAAACAGGTCTTCAGCTGAGATACATGGGCATCATTATCTCAACCATGCTGCTGGTCGCCTTTGGCGTCGGCTGGATAATCTATCACACATCATGGAGTCGCATCGCCAACACTCCTGACCTGACACTCGACAAGCTCTCAGACATCTTCGACTCGGTCAATACAATTCTGATGCGCTGGATCATCGTCTTTATTCTTGCGATCGCCATATTATCAATATTTGTCTCGCACAAGATTGCGGGGCCGGTCTACCGGCTTGAAGAGACGGCGAAGTTCATAGCTTCCGGCGACCTGACTCAGCAGATCCAGCTGCGCCATGGTGACGAACTTCAAGATCTGCAGGAAGCGTTCAATCTCATGTCTGATTCTTTGCGTAAAATGGTAGCAAAAGACAGGGAAGTTATCGACAAACTGGTAATGACCGGCAGCCGCTTGCGCGAAAAGATAGACCAGAAAAAACTCAGCCCCGAATCTATCGAAGAAGTAACCCGCGAACTACACGTGGTTATCGAAGAACTTCGGCTGGTTACCAGTGGTTTCAAGATCGAAGAAGGTCAGAACGAAGAAACTGGCGATGACGATACAGAAAAAGACGGTCAGGATACAGCCTGATTAAGCTTCCTGCGCAAAACTGTTTAAAGAGATTGTATCTTCTGATACAATCTCTTTTATATTTACAGACAGCTGCAAGGAGAAGGAAATGATTCATCACCCGATTCTGGTCAATGGCGAATGGCGTGAAGCCAGCTTTCCTGTCTCATCTTTCCGGGCAATCAACCCGGTTACTGCGAAAACTCTGCCCGACAGCTTTCCGGTCTCAAGCTTTCTTGACCTTGATGAAATGCTGCAGGCTGAAGAAAACTCACGGACAGAAATTGAAGCGATAACCTTCGAACAACGCTCCGAATTTCTGACGACTCTGGCTGCAAAGCTTCGGCAGAATGCAGAAGAGCTCTCTCAGACCGCCAATGCCGAAACCGGTTTGCCGGTAAAACCATTTCTGCTCGAGCAGGAAATGTCTCTGATGCAGCAGCAGCTGCTCGATGCAGCAAGATTCTGTTTAGATCGCAGCTGGCGTGGCATAACCATCGATTCAAGAAACAATATCCGTTCAATGCGTGTATCCCTTAACGGGCCAGTGGTGATTTTGGGGCCGGCATGCAACCCGTTCAGCCTTAACTCCTGCGGCGGCAGCGATTTTGCCTGTGCTATTGCCGCCGGAAATTCAGTGATTGCCAAAAGCAACCCGGTCTACCCGCTCACCAGTCTCAAACTTGCGCGACTCATACATGAAGCCGCCACCGAGAAAGCCTTCCCCGGAGCCTTTTTTCAGTTTTTCTTTCATACCACAGCTGACCTTGGCTATCGACTCGCTTCGCACCCGATGCTTGGCGCCCTTGCCTTTACCGGCAGCAGAAAAGCAGGAATGTCACTGAAGGAAAGCGCCGACCATTCCGGCAACCAGGCGTTTATCAGCATGACCGGCATGAATCCGGTCGTGGTTCTGCCTGGCGCAGTCGCCGGGCAGAAAACCGAAATCGCCAGAAAGCTTACCGACGCGGTTCTGCAGAATGAAGGTCAGACATGTACCCGTCCAGGGCTGGTTTTTATTGTCGAGAACAAGGAATCTTCAAGCCTGATCAGATCGATCGTAGATGAATTCAATGCCACCAGCTGCAGACCACTCCTGTCAGATCTGGTTGCCCACAGTGCCGACACACAGGTTTCAGCTTTTATCAGACTGGGAGCCAGAAAACTGACGCGCAAAGAGTTCTACCAGCCAAATCCATTTGTCTACCCCTATACAGCTCTGCACCTGGATCTGAAGACCTGGTTGAAACAGTCTGCTCAGTTCCAGGAAGAGGTCTTCGGGCCGGTAATAATGTTTATAACTCTTGAGAACGACTCTCAATTCTCAGAAGCGCTCAAACCACTCGATGCCTGCAGCAATCTCAGTGTCTTCGCCGGCACTTCAGAGTCAGATGGCAATATTCTAAAAACAGTCGGGCCATTGCTCAGACGCAAATCTGCCAGACTGCTTTTTGACCGCCTGCCAACACAGCGGGCCACAAGTCAGGCAGTAGTGGCCGGTGGCGGGTTTCCGGCATCGAATCACCCTGAATGCACATTCAGCGGTATGCCAGCTGCAATCACCAGATTTACCCGCATACAGTGCCACGATGGCTTCACCCAGACACATCTGCCCGATGATCTGAGAAGCGACAATACCGCCCCCGGGGTATTGAAACTCGTCGACGGCAAATACATCTCACAATAAAACTTCAAGGAGTCACACCATGATCAAAGACGGCGAATTCGGTGCCATAATCCAGCGCGATAAGCAGACCTATGCGGTCGCCCCCCACACCCCCTGCGGTGTTGTCACACCTGAAATTCTTCGAAAACTTGCCGATGCGGCAGAGAAATATCAGGCCGCCGCTCTTAAAATTACCAGCGCACAGAGAATTGCCCTTGTCGGTCTGAAAGAAAATGATGTCGAAAATGTCTGGGCCGACCTCGGCATGGATAAAGGCGCGGCTACCGGCCTGTGTGTGCGCAGCATCAAGGCCTGCCCCGGCACAGCATTCTGCAAGCGAGGCATTAAAGATAGCCTTGGTATGGGAATGCAGCTCGATAAACTCTATCACGGCATGGAAATGCCCGGCAAAATGAAAATGGGTGTCAGCGGCTGCGCCAACCAATGTGCTGAGACCTGCATCAAAGACATCGGTCTGGTCGGCTTCAGCAAAGGCTGGAAACTTCTTGTCGGCGGGAATGGCGGCGCCCTGCCGAGACTGTCAACCGAGCTGGCTTCGGAGCTCGACGACAATCAGGCTCTCGAAATGATCGCCAGACTGGTTGCCTTTTACAAGACCAAAGCCAAACCGCATCAGCGCATGGGCCTTCTGATCGAAAAACTCGGCGGCATCGAAGAATTCAAAAAAGCTTTCGCTGAATTCAGACCCTAAATAAAATCTTATCCTCTGCCGATTTCTTGTCTGTATGCGCAAAAGAATAATTTACGCTCTGACAGGTTTTTTCTGCCTCACCCTGGTTGCAGTTATGCTCAATGGGGCAGCGGTGCGCCGTTCCGTCGAACGGGGCGTTAAAGACGTTATTCCAAAAGGGCAGCCAAACTACGATGCAATGTTTGCCGACGGCAAGCTGAGAATAGCGGTCTTCTGGGGCTGGGATCACCCCCGCGACACGATCATGGGCTCGTTTCCGGCCTTCGAAACGCTGAACGGCAAGCGCCTGTATTACCGGGGCAAACCTGTGTTGATCGAGATCGGCATGATCACGCAGATCAACCAGAACCCGAAGGGCATCTTCAAAAAAGCTCTCGAAGACCCGACCATCGACGTGGTCATTTACTCAGGCCACGCGCGTTACGGCGGCGGCATGGCCTTCGCTTCGATGGACGATATCTTTAAATGCGGCAACGGTGACCTGATAGAAGACCGCCACGTCACGCCCTATCGCATTGTGCGCGCTACCGCAGAAGATCTCGACGCAACCGATTTTCCGGCAAATGCCTACAAAATCATCATGCTCAACTGCTGCGACTCACAGGGCCACTTCAGACAGAGCTGGGGAAAACGCTTTCGCGAGTGCTCGGCACCTATCGATCTGCTGACCGTAGAATTTCCGGTTTTCAATCTTTACGATCACCGCCGTGTTCTCAACCTGCTGCGCGATCTGCTTTCGTTCTCAGACTGGAAAACCGTAAAAAAACACTACGACTCAGAAATTCACAAGCGCAAGAACCGCCTGGTCATCGACCCGGTTTACATTCCATCAGAAGATGACATGGCTCTCGACCGCGACTACTGATTTTCTGCCGTTTGCCGGCAGATGCCTTTTTTATTGAACCCCCCGCCCTTTTGCTGTACACTTTAGGCTGACGATTCAGCCTGACAGCTAATTGGGGGGAAACATGAAACTGCGGTTTGCGCTGCTTTCTATTTGTCTTGCGTTCTTTTTGTCTCTGCCGGCCTTCTCGCAAAGCCGGATCCAGGTTCAGGAAATCCAGCAGCAGAACAATATTTCCAATATTGGCACTGTAATCAATCAGCAGGCGAATCAGACGCCAGAAACCCTGCAGATAATAAACTCTTCTGCAAACCCTGAATTCAACAAAGCAAGATCAACAGGGCAGCCGGTTGTCATCAATACCATTAAATCGCTGGTTCCATACGAAGATCTTTACAAAGTTCTGCAGAAAGAGGTTGGCAAGTATTTCATTCTGCCAATCGAAGAATTCGAAAGCCTGAAAAAGGCCAAAGAAGCCTGGCTTGCTTCAGAATCCACACCGGTAGCCGACCCGCCGCCGCTGCTCTATCAGGTTAACTCAGTCCATCTTTCGGGGCGAATCGAAGAAAACTTCGCCTTCATCGACGCCAGTTTTAAAATCGAAACATATACCGAAGGCTGGCATGAAATTCCGCTGATCTGGGGCAGTCTCGCGGTTGAATCGGTCACCCTCAATGACCGCCCGACCACCCTGAAGACCAGCTGGTTCGCCGGCAATGCCCGTCAGGTTCAGTTCGGCAAGATGAGCAAACAGAATATTCTGCAGAACGTCTATCAGTCATTTGGCGCAACCAACGACACCCTCAGCCAGAACAACTGGAAAGACACGATGTTTTCGCTGCCGGTATCCGGTAAAGGGCTTCACGAATCACGCATTTCTTTTGTCGTGCCAGTACAGAACATAGATGATCTCTTCAATCTGCAGTTCAACATAACCAGAATACCGCTTGCATTCATGACCCTCAAATCAGAACGTGACGTTCTTTCAATTGACACAACCAGCTTCAAAGATTTCAACGTCAGCGAAGACAATGCCACCGGCGGCTGTGAATTTATCGGCTGGCTTGGTGCCAACAGCGATGTCAGTATCAAGTGGCGACGCAAATTTTCAAAACAGCCGATGGTAAAAGACGAGCCCAAACCTGTAACCGATGAGACACAGCTACAGACCGCAACTCAGACCCCTGAAATAGCGCCGGACCAGGAGACTGAGCAGGTAAAACCAGTTATAAAGCCGCTGGTCTATGCCAGATCTCACACCCTCGCCAGTCTTGGCGAAACTTCGATTTTTGTTCAGAAAACCTTCAATTACACGATCAGTAAGGCCCCGGTCGACACCTTTACCTTCAACCTGCCAGATGATGTCGAAATTGTTGCAGTTAACGCCGACCGCCCGCAAACGCAGAAAATGACGCGCGAGGGCGGCCAGAAAAAATTGCGCATCGAATTTCAGCCTGGTCGCGAAGACGTCTGCCAGATCGAAATCGCCTATGAGGCCCCTGTAGACCTTAACCTGCCGGTTATCAGCCTGCCGGAAATCACTCCCGTCGGCGTCGAAAGAGAGCTTGGCGCCATTGCCGTCGAAGCCCTGTCATCTGTCGAAGTGCAGCCCGGCAACAGCGAAAAAGAACCACTGAATAAAGGCGTCTACCCTCTGGACCCGCTGGAAATTCCGCAACCGCTTAAAGACAAAGCCACCCGCCCGCTTCTTCTCGCCTGGCGACAGAATATCAGCCCTGCCGGCATCAGGCTCCGCATCAAGCGTTATCTCGATGTTCCGCAGCAAACCGTTGTTGCCGACAGCATGGATGTGAAAACCACTTTCACGACCAATCGCTCCAGCAGCACTCTGGTCACCATGAATATCCGCAACAATAACAAACAGTATCTGCAGCTGCAGCTGGCATCAGGCTCAGAAGTCGTATCGACATTCCGCGGCGGTGTTCCGGTCAAACCGGTTAACAGCAAGGTCCCCGGCGTAGTCCAGATACCTCTTGAAATGAGTCAGATCGTCGGCGAACCGGTCGATATGAACCTGCAGATCACCATCAAGGAACCGGTTGGAGAAGTAAAATGGCGCGGCAGCCTTGCCTTTACGCCACCCCTGGTCGACATTCCTGTTTCGCGCTTTTCATGGTATCTCTATGCCCCCGAAGATTATCACCTTTACGATTTTTCGGGCACGGTCAAAGACCCGCAGACCCGCAAAGATCCATATTTCTTCAGAGGCTTCATGCACATGCTGCGGGCAGCCTGGCTGCTGGTAAGAAACCCTGATGCCATCGTTTTTCTAATCTTTGTTGCGGCCATCATCCTGGCAATCGTTTCCCGTAAGCTGCTCGTGGCGATACTTACCTGGATCTGGAATTTTATCTGCACCGTATTCGGCTTTATCTTCGGCGGCAAAGGCTTCAGACTTGTCGAGCTGATGATTGTCGTTCTCATTCTGGGAGTTCTGGCCGCACTGGCGGTTCCAAACTTCAGAAAGGCCAGAGAACAGGCAAGAGACAAAGCCTGTTATGCCAATCAGCGAGTTCTGCTCGGTGCGGTTGAAATGTATAACATGGATACCCAGCCTGACAGCATGATGACCTCGCTCGACATCGACCGGCTGGTAAACGGAAAGTATCTCAAGAACCGACCATACCCACCAGAGGCTGGCTGTCGTTATTTTTCGCAGGGTAATCTTGCAGAAACCGGCAATATTTACTGCCAGCTGCACGGACCGATAGAAGACGTCGCCCAGCAGGTGGCCGCCGCGCCTTCATATCCGAGAAGCGATATGGCTGCCAATGAGATGGAACCCAGGCGCGAATCGAAATCTGCCATTTTTGAAAAATCAAAGGCAAAAGCTTTTGAGGGCAAAGATGTTCAGGAAGACACAGCCGCCCTCGGGGTTTCTCAGTCAGGGTTCGGCAATGCCAGAGTTCGCGGCATGCAGCCAATCAAGAGCAAATTTATCATGACCAAAAACTTCTATACTCTCGAACGCGATCTGGTAATGGCCGAAATTGCATCAGACGGAGCTCTGGTTGCCAACTCTACCTGCCCCAGCGTCAGAGTCAGTTACATCTGGAACTCGGTATTGAATTCGGCCGAGGTTGTTGCGTTCATTATCGCAGTATTCAGCGCCCTCTACTTCGTTGCCGGCTCATTTCTGCGCATGCCCGAGAAAATTACCTTCGCCGCAATCATAGTAATTCTGATTTCACTGATCGACCTTAAGCTTAAAACCATCGGCGATGCGGCAAATGCAGGCTTCTGGCTGGCAATTGTCGGTGCGGTAATCTGGAAATCTGTCTGGCTGCTGCGCTTCGTCAAACTGCCAGAAACCGATGATTCTTCCACGCCTCCGACAATCAATCTGAACGCCGAAAATCCCCCCGATGCCGGCAAGGCAAATACTGGCATACTGCTGATACTGGTTCTCGTGATGCTGGCAGTTGCTTCTGCTCCTGCAATTTCAGCAGATTTTCGTGAAATCAGGGTTATGGCCCCGTTTCAGGATCTGTCAAAAGTATTGCCTTCGGGCGATCGGGTCGTAATCATACCAGAAGAAGACTACAACTATCTCAAAGATATTACCCCTAAACCTGTTCCCGAAATCATCGCCCCGAGCGAATACCGCTTCGAAGCAGTCAAATACCATGGTACTGTTGAAGAGCAGGGCGTCAGATTCAAGGCTGAGTTCAAACTCAACCTCTTTAACAGCAGCTGGAAAAAGATCGGCCTGCTGTCTACTGAAGCTGTTCCATCTTCTGCATCCCTGAACGATAACCCGCTTGCCATGACCCTGATCGAAGACCGTGGCGAAACTGCCTATGGTTTCATGACTAATGCCTCAGGACCAGCAATGGTAACTGTCGAATTCTTCATTCCGATTTCGTCGAGCGAGTATCGCCACCTGAGAAGATTCGATCTCAAAATGATCCCGGTCTGTATATCGACTCTACAGCTCACCATCAACGAAAAAGACTGCGAAGCCTGGATCGACCCGGGAGTTCTGCGCAACAGCGAACGCACGCCTGACAAAACGGTTTTTCGCGCCATTCTTCCACCCACCCAGGTGGTTAATGTCGAGCTTTACCGAAATGTCAGCATGGCAAAACCGGCAGAAGTAAAACCAGAACCGACTGCCGACGAACCCCAGGAAGAACCAGTGGTCATAGAAGAAAAAACCCGCATCACGGTTCGTCAGCAGAACCTTCTGCACTTTAAAGAGGGGTTCGTAACCGGAACCAGCATCTTTGAGCTGAAAATCATGGGCGGCGCAGGCATCGCCACCGCCAGTTTTCAGTTACCTGAACGCATCAGGGTTCTCAAGGTCGAAAACAAGCTGATTGAAGACTGGAAAATAGTCGAAGAAAAGGGCCGCCGCCTCGACATCGTCTTTAAATCAAAAATTCGTGGCAGCACCGAGGTTGCCGTCGAATTCGAAGAAGACATTCAGAATCTCAAAGACGGTGCCTACACTGTTCCAGAGATTATTCCTCTCGATGTTGAACAGTCATGGGGTCTGCTTGGCATTGGTTGCATGGCAGCCCTCGAAGTTTCTGTGAGTGGCGCGCCACAGGGTTATTCACCCGTGGTGGCTGCCGAGTTTCTCAAAGACTGGTCACGGGAACGACCCGAAAAAACTCCTTATGCATTCAAATTTCTCAGACACCCGAACAGCATGTCGCTTTCTATTGCAAGGCCAGAAGACATCGAACAACAGACTGCCGTTATCGACCGGGCCGAAGCCATGACCCTGCTGAACGAAGATGGCTACCTGCTGACCCGCGTCGTTTATGAAGTCATCAACAATTCAGAACAGTTTCTTAAAGTTAAGCTGCCAGTCATAGGCACTGCAAAAACAGAACTCTGGAGCACCCAGGTAGCCGGGCTGTCGGTAAGATCTGGCTTTGACCCTGACTTTGGCGCCTACAATCTGCCAATAGTAAGATCGGCGGTTGAAAGAGGCGAATCCAAATCCTTTCCGGTAGAAATTGTTTATGCCATCAAGCTTGGCACCCAGCTTTCGGCCTTCAATCACACCTATATGGAGCTTCCGACCGCTCATCTGCCGATCAGCGAGCTGAGCTGGATCGTCTATCTGCCAGAAGGTTATGAGCTTATGCGTGAAACGGGCAATGTCGACCGTCTGATGAAGACAGCAGAAACAAGATTTCTCGACAACAGCTCGTATTTTTCATCAATGAGTTCTTACACTTCGATGCAGAAACGTCAGAAGGGTTCTTCGCAGATTCAGATGCAGTCACGCCAGAGTGAAAAGGTTTTTGGCCAGAGCGGCCTGCTGCCGGTTAAATTTAAGATTCCGACAACCAGCTGGCCGATATCTTTTTCGATGCTGCAGATTGACCCCAGCGGCAAAGCCCCGTACATTGAAGGTATGCTGATCAATCCGAGAAAGGGGCGCGGCTTCCTTTTCCAGTTCATCATGATACTGGTCGGCATAATTATGGCAGTTGGCCTGATAAAGATGTTCACTTCAGAGAATCGCTACACCTGGTTCCTTGTTACTGCCGTGCAGGGTATTATTCTCGCAATCGCTGTCTATCTCAAACTTTACCAGGCTGACCACTTTGTGCAGCTTGGGTTCTCGGCAACCCTGTCGCTTTATCTGCTGAACCGTTTCTTTTCTTTCAAGCCACAGGCAGCTGAATGACAAACATGGAAGAATTCGCACCGCTTAACGAAAAACCAACCGGCAATGCCGCAGGCATGGTATTGCCGCTGGTTCTTTTTCTCGTCGCCGTCTACTTCTGGGATTCAGCAATCGTTCTGCCAATCAAATATCTGACGGTATTCTTTCACGAACTGTCTCACGGGCTGGCAGCTGTTTTTACAGGTGGCAGCATTGTGAGAATCGAACTAAATGCTAATCAGGGCGGCGTTTGCTGGACAACCGGCGGCATCAGGTTCATCGTTATCAGTGCGGGCTACCTTGGCAGCCTGCTCTGGGGTTGTCTGATTCTTCTGGGTGCTGTAAAAACCAGATTTGATCAGCAGATAACTGCCGGCCTTGGCGTGCTGCTCCTCGGGGTAACCCTGATCTGGGTTCGCAATCTTGAGGGCATAATTATCTGTGTTCTGACCGGTTTTGGTCTATTGGCTCTGGCAGCCTATTCGAATGAAAAAATCTGTGACCAGTTTCTCAAATTTCTCGGTCTGACGTCATGCTTCTATGTTCTGATCGATATAAAAGAAGACCTTATTGACCGCTCGGTGAGGGGTTCAGATGCCTATAAAATAGGCGAGATGCTGTTCATGCCCGACTGGCTGGTTGGTATCGTCTGGCTTCTCATAGCCGGGTTTGTCACCTGGAAAGTGCTTGCTTACAGTCTTAAAGAGTAAAAATTATGATCAAGAGGTGCCGTTATGAGTTTTAATCTGCAGGAACTTCAGCTGCTGCGTGATCTTCAGCTCGAACTCGATGGTGTTATCGAAAAATTACAGACCGCTCATCACGATCTCGAAACCTCGCTCGGAAAAGTCTTTCTTTTTCTGGCTGGCAAATTAAACGTGGTTTCGCTTTTCGTTGAAACTCAGGATGAAAACCTGAATCACCGGGTTTTCTGCTTTGGTGCCTGCGACGATAATATCAAAAGACAGGTACCACAGTTACACCAGATCAGCAGGGCAATAAACTTCAATTTTAACGGCATACTCTGGTATGCTCAGCCAATCGAGATGGCTGGCAAAACCACCGGATCGATAGCTCTTGCATTTGCGCAGGACAAAGCCCCCGAAAAGAATCTTGGCAGTGCAATGCTCGATTGCATCAGTGAGCTGCTTGACGGTTTCTTCTTCGGCATTCATTCGAGCAGCCTCAAACACAGTCTGATCATGGGCGTACAGTCAGCGCTGAAAAACCACTCGATCGTAGATTCTATCGATGGCGCCGTTTATGTTCTGAAAAAGGAAGTTCCGTTCAGAAAGCTTATAATTCTTTATTCAGACCATGAGCTGACCGGTGTCGAAAACATCAACTATCTGGTCTACGAAGGTGACCAGAGAATTCACGACTCGGTAGAAATGAAGCACGCCGGCCTCGACGCCTTTATCAAAGACCATGGAAACTGCCTCTCGGCAAATACTGAAGCCTTAAAAAAAGTGGTCGGCGAAGAAAATCTGACGATAACCTACCTGCTTGACGGCCTGATAGAAGAGAATCTTATCGGAAAAGTGATTTTCGTACCCGAACAAGGCAACAACTTTTCGATTTTCTCACGTGAGATCGTGCAGGTATTCGCAGAAACTCTCAGACAGCGCCTCGTCGACTTCAACCGCGAGCGCAACGCACTGCGCAAATTTTTTCCGGATACGGTTATCAGCAGGCTTATCTCTGAGCCAGGCTACGAAAAGATTTATCTCACCCCGCGAGAAGAACAGATCGGTATCATTTTTGCCGATATTTCAGGCTTTACCAAGATGAGCGAGCAGATTCTCAAGACCCCTGAGCGCATTACCAATCTTGTAGACAAGTGGTCGAACGGCATCATTCATCGTGTTTTCCCGCTTGGTGCCTGCCTCGACAAGGTGGTTGGCGACTGTCTGATTCTGCTGTTCGGCCCACCATTCTACGAAGCTGATGCGGCAGCCATAGTCGACAAGGTGCTCGAATCCGCCAGGATTATCGTTGACTACACCACCGATTTTCTGCGTCTGCCCGAAAACATCGACATTCAGAAACATCCTGACTTCGAAAAATTCGGGGTTGCGATCGGCACCAATTATTGCCCGGCCGTTGTCGGCCTGATCGGGCCAAACGATGATCTCACCGCCTTCAGTTCAGGCATGAACATTACCGCCCGCCTGCAGGGCCTCGCCAAAGCCAACCAGATTCTTGCGACCGAAAAGGTCAGAGAACTGGCAATGGCCAGCGGCAAATGGTTATTTGCCGGCCCCGAATCGGCACCGGTAAAGAATGTAGAAAAGCCGCTGGTTTACTACCATGTTAAAAAGTCAGAAAAATGACAAAATCTGAAGCAGACGGTCACTGGACCGTCTACATACTCGAATGTCGTGATGGCAGCCTTTATACGGGCATAACCAACGACATCGAGAAGCGACTGCAGGCTCACAACGACGGTACCGCCGCCCGATTTACCCGCGGGCGCGGACCGGTCAGCCTGAGGTATACCGAACCGCACCCCGACCGCTCGGCCGCTTCAAAACGCGAAATCGCAATAAAAAAACTGAGCCGCACCGAAAAACTGCTGCTGATAAGACATTTCGCCGAAAGCCATAAAAAAGCGGTCCCAAAGAGCAGACAAAACAAAGCACCGGCAACAAAAAATGCCGCCCCGGAAACTTGAGGCAACACCCGTTGTTTTGTCCTCTGTCACATTTGAATCCAAGAAACGTCAGTTTGTGCGTCATCCCTGCGCTTGCCCCCGGATAAGGGGGGAAGCAGGGATCTAAGCTGTTGTTAATCAGATTCCCGACTGTACCCTCTGGGGCATAAACGCGAGAATGACGAATTTTTGCCATGCCTCTGGTCAGGCTTTGAATCTTTCATCGACCACCGGTTTGAGCTTGCCGGTTCTCGGGTTGCGCTTGATTTCACCCGGTTTGAACCACTCGATTACAATGTTCATCCAGTTATCGGTAAGCGATTCGGCAATCTTGTATGAGCCCTTCTTGAGAGCTTCGATTACCTGCCGATCGGGCAGTTTCTTTTCGGCTTCGAGACGCAGACAGAGCTGATCGCGACCATTTGCGGTCTGGGCGGCAATCTGAAAAGACTGGCTGACGGGCAGCCCGGTGAGACCGGCTGCCACATCGACCGGCATCAGGTTGATGCCGCCGATCACCAGCAGATCATCACAGCGACCAAGCAGTTCGAACGAACGACCGCTGAAGCCGCACGGACATTTGCCGGTTTCAACCCAGCGACCGAGATCGCCGGTGCGATAGCGCACTACCGGCATCAGAACGCGGTTGAGATTAGTCGCAATTATTTCGCCGGCAGCATTGCCGATTACCGGTTTGTGATCGAGCGGGTCAAGAATCTCGGCATGGCAGTATTCTTCGAGAACGTGATGCACTGAACCTTCGAGATGCATGCACTGCCAGCCGACCGGCCCCGTATCGACACAGGCATACCCCGCCGATCTGATCGACACAGCCCCGATGGCCTCGCGCAGAAAATCGCAGGTCTGCGGCCGCAGATGCTCGCCGCCGTAGAGAATTTTTTCGATTCTGATGTTGAGCCCGCGTTTTTTAATTTCTTCGGCAAGGTTGATGATGATCGACGGCAGCCCCACCACCGCGTTAACCTTGAATATCTGCAGATATTTAAGAATGTTTTCGAGATCAGAAGCACCGCCGACCGGCAGATTCAGACAGCCAAGGTTTTCAAGTGCCCGGCCGGCAACATTGAAGCTGGTCCATAGATTGCCGGCGATAAACAGGTTTGCGACCCGATCACCGGCTTCAAGCCCGGCATTGCGGTAAATATCGGTCAGAATGTCTGTGACATAGCGGTATTCTTCGTTTGAATAAAAGGTAAACTTCGGGCTGCCGGTCGTGCCGCCCGAAGCATACACATAAGCGTCGGTCATCGGCCCGGTAAGAATGTCTTCTGATTCAGGCGGCGAATTGCGGTAAAAGGTTTCGCGGTCGAGAAGCGGCAGCTTGTGAAAATTTTCAAAGCCGCAACCACCGGCCTTGTCGATAACTCTACGATAGTAAGGCGAAGCGGTGATCTGACGCAACAGCCATTCGACACGGCTTTCAGGGTTTTCACGATATTCGACGTCAACCCATTCAACCAGCTGGCGCAGCAGAAAACTGCCCTCGTGCGGCGCGCCATCGTGCCCCTCGCTCATGCCACCGACTTCGGTGATGCGCTTAACACCGGTGTTGAACAGTTCGCTCTCAAGCCTTGCAGTCATTTCGGCGCCGCAATGAACGCCGGCGGTCTGCAGATAGGCAGACAAAGGCCTTACCTGCTCAATCAGCGTCTCGACATCCGGCACAATTTTAAAGAACAGAGTGCGGTTCAGGCACGAAACCTTGAAAGCCGAATCGTATTCGAGCACGAGTGTGAAACTGAAATCTTCGGGGCAGACCAGTCGGCCCTCACCCTTTGCCTGGGCCATTCGCGCCAGTTCACGCACTTTGCGGATCTCGACCTTTTCGTCAAAGCTGAGGTTGCCGAGTGGCAGTTCGTCGCGCAGCTGCACCAGCTCATCGAACATGGCCTCAATCAGCAGATGCACTGTTTTAACGTCGCGGTCGATGACATAAACCACGTGCGGCGAAGAACAGGCCTGCTGGTCCCAGCGGCAGAGGTCGAGAGCCAGACCGCGCACCATTGCCGGCGATGGTCCTTTTCTGATGCGATTGCCTTCTACCACAGCAAAGGAATAGCGCGGACCGTTCTCGATCAGCGAAGTTGCCGGCCCGAGCCTTGATTTAAGTGATTGCAGAGCTTCATGCCCGCCCCAGAAAACTATGGTCAGCGGCGCCTGAAAAAGGGTGCTCTCGATTGCGGCATCGCCACCTTTCCAGAGCAGTGCCGCCTGGTTCGGCCAGATTATGCCTGCCGGGTCATGCTCTTTGATGCTCTCGATAAACAGCAGCGGAAAAACCGGGTCGACCCGCGACATCTTCAAAATATTCGCATTCTTCGTGATTATACCCGAAACAAGGCTGTCGACCGCACCAACAAAGACGTTGCCGGCGGTCAGATGCAGCAGCACCCCACGCGGGCGGGCGCACAGGCGGTAGCTGTGGTGCGGCCGCTCACTGCCGCTGTCGAGCACTTTCAGATCGCCAAATTCACCTCTGAGACGCTTTTCAACGTTGCTGCGGCGGCATATGGCACTGATTACGCCAAAGCCCTCTTCAATCATTGCCGGGCTGAACAACGTCAGCTCAGGTAGAAGTTTTGCCGCTTTTTTGCGCAGATGATAGGCTGGATCAGCCCATGCATCGGCAACCCGGTCAAGAATATCGACAACACAGGCAATATCAGGTTCATTCGCCAGAACTGCGCGCTCTGCCGCAGATACAAGCACTTCGCTGACCGTATCTGAGCTCAGCCAGCCAGCATCGACCTCCTGCCCGAAAACCAGACATTTTTGCTTTTTCATGGTGATTACCCGTTATTTGAGCAGGTCGAGCGCAGTAATGGCACAGCCTTTGTGCTTTGCCAGACCAGCCCGGCCGGTAATTCTAAAAGTTTTTCCTGAACGGCCGCAGGGGCAGTTCCCTTCGATGATCGCTTTGTCTGTGGTAAGCAGCGCAATCGAAGGGTAACTCGAAAGATACGGCGTCATCAGGTAAAGCAGGCCCTCTTCGCCATCTTTGACCGGCTGCAGCGTTTCGGGGTCAACTGCCAGAGCCCTGGCAAAAACTGGAACATGGAGTCGGCCCGCTTCGCAATCGACATACGGAATTCCGTGTTCGACCATGCCGAACAGGTCGCGCAGGTTTTCGCGTGGCATACCCAAAACTCTCTCGATACGGTCTTTAAAGAAATCTTTCGTGACCTCCTGGTCTTTGTGCATCTTCCAGCCGCCACCGGTAATGATATAGGAATCTTTGCCAAGATTAAGCTTCAGGCCCTTTTCTTCAAGGCGGTTGCAGACCTGCCAGAGATAGGCCGGAAACCCGAGAATACGCACCGGTTCTGGCCTTCTGCTGAACTCTATCAGCTTTTTTACCGTAGCATCGAGATCGAATTCAAAATCACCGGCAGCTTTGTTCCAGCGAATGGCGTAAAAAACCGAGCGGCGGCCGGTCAAACCCGTCAGCATCTTGTCTGAAAATGCTGTTCCGACGCTGCCGGCAACTTTCGGGTCGTAGGTAAAGCAGAGATAATTAACTCTGCGATCACGGTCAACCAGGCCAAGCGAGGCAAAAATACTGCCAACAATTTTCCAGATGCGGCGATATGAGCGGTTGTCAAGCACGATCGCACTTCTGCGCCCACCGGTACCTGAAGAGGTCAGCTCGATTTTTACCTGTTTTTCTGGTACTGAAATCAGTCTGAATTCTTTGAAAATAGTCACCAGCAGCGGCGGAATCTGTTCGGGCAGGTATTCTTTGCTGAGGTCGGCAACGCCGCAACCGGCAAGGAAGGCCTTGAATTCAGGGCAGCGGGCGGCGTGCCAGCGCAAAGCCTCATTCATGGCCGCGTTAAAAAGCTTTTCACTTGTGGGGTTGTGATCGAAAGCGTCGGGCAGATCAAAAAGCTGCCCGCAACTGACAAAGGGTTTTGCTTCAGCCAATTCTCCACTCCTCGTCGAAATCTGGCTGGCAGCGAACCAGCAGGTCATACCAGCACTTCATGAACGCATCGAGAAAACGGCGGTTGTTATCAACCAGATGCAGATCCATAAAATCAAGGCTTTCGAAGGACCGCGAAAAAACGAGAAAATCTTCGCGCAACCCCTCGTCATTCATTTTCATCGCAGGAAAATAGGCACAGGGCAGAAATCTGGCATCGAGTGCCATACGCTGTTTTTGCGGCAGATAAGCACTCACCAGCATTTCGATATAGCGCATGCCTGATTTCGAAGCCTCTTCACAGAACCACATCAGTGTTCGCCTGATATCGGTGCCAGAAAAGCGATAACCTACGATAACCCCGTTGCCATCGAGAGGGTTGAAGTTTACAAAAATATCGGCAGTGCCATCTTTAGCAGTAAAAAGCATGTTGGGGTCGGTAAATGGAAAGAAAACCCGCTTCATCAGGTCTTTATCCTGGTAGCGGTAGAATTTTTCACTGATTTCTTCGATATCGCTCTGCACATCAAAAGCGATAGCCTGCCCCATTTTGCGCGGGTCTTCCTCGTCGATGATAACCGTCTCAGCTTCTTCGAGATTGAGTTCACCTCTGACGATATTATAGAAATCAAGCATTTCCGGAATCAGCTGCGGAACCTTACGTCTGTATTCAAGACATTTTGGGCCAAGATAAACTTCGAGACCATGCGTTTCAAAAGACTCGACCTTGCGTACGTTCGGGAAAATACCGGTCGACAGAAAGCCAAGATGTTCAAGAACCACCTGAGGCGCAAAGCTCACTGTGCGGGTTGTGGCATAAATGATGTCGCAGACACGTGTTTTTTCAGTGAGCAGCCGCAGACCATGCCTGACCATCGTGCGCATGACATCCTGACCACGGAATTCATTGAGAACCGCAGCCGCATACGACTTGCCAATTTTATTCACCGGGTCGATCGCGAAAATAACTGAACCAATCAAACGATTTTCGATTTTGGCGACTGTCCAGAAATAGGCCGAGTCTTCGACTTTCTTGGCGATGATTGCCCTGTCGGCGACATCAGGCAGGGTATATTTACCCTTATAAACCTTGATATAAAGGTCGATAATCGCGTCGATATCTTCTCTTGAAGCAGGCTGAAATACGACTACACGTTTATCGTGCAGAACGAGCTGCATTCAGAATTCCCCTTTCAAACACGATCGCCGTTACAATCTATGCACGCTTAGTATACCCGCCGGAAGAGAATATAGTCAATACGCCCCGCCGCATTTAACGCCTGACACAAAAACTGCTGTAACATGTCGGACGGCCCGCATTCTGATTATAAAAATGCTTGAAGAATCAGGCTTTCCATGACGTTTCGCAGGCCCATTTTTCTGCGGCGAAATAAATCAGATCGACCGCCGGGTCTTTAACGTCGGGGTACATTCTGGCATTGGCGAGATTGCCTGCCAACCGCTCTTTCAGCCGCCCATAAGCACAGGCATAATCCGGATGGTTGTGCAAAAAATCACGGAACAGCAGCGGATAACGCTGATTGACCCGACCGGCCATTCTTACATGCACATTGGTCGGGCGATGACCCGCCGGCGGCTTGAAAAACCATTTACGCCACTGTTCAGGGTCGGCGCTCTGCCCCGGCGGCACATGATCGGCAACCGCAATTTCTGAACGGGCGAAACCCATTGCGGTCATTGCGGCCAGCAGATCGTCATTCAGATCGCTGACGGTGATCTGAACATCTATGATGTCTTTGGCAGCCAGGCCCGGCACCGAGGTCGAGCCAATGTGGTCGATGCGCAGAGCCAGTTTACCAAGTCCGACTGCCAGTCGTGCACTGATAGTCGCGAATTCTTCCGGCCAGTGTGGGTCATATTTTTTAATAAGCCTTCTGACACCCTGCCATTGGCCGGCTTCAACCAATTCAACACAGGTTTCAACCGCGATCTGAAGGCCTCTGGTGATTTCGGGCAACGACAGGCCAACAGCAGTGTTTGTATCGATCTGCGGCATCGCTCGATTTGCAAGCATTTCCGGGGTTGCGGGCACGTGTATAAACCCGCCCATGATTTGAGGCATTTCGTTGGCAATCAGGTGCATCAGCCTGAACATGACGTCATTACAGACAAAAGTGCCGGCCGAGTCGGAAAGCGAAGCCTTTATGCCTGCCATGCCGATTCTTTCAATTATCTTTCGCATCGGCAGGCCGGTAAAATAAGCATTTGGCGCCGAATAATCAATTACGCGGTCAATTGGCTGAAAACCGTCATTATCAGCTATCCGTGCGTCATCAACATTGATTGCCACACGTTCAACGCTGATACAGTCTCTTTTTGCCGCCAGCCCCGTGCATATTACGATTTCCGGCCGCAATTCTCTGATCGCACTTTCAACCGCCGCCCAGGCCCCCCCGAAAGAAACCGGCAACAACAGCTTATGCAGCCTGAAACCACCGGCATGCCCGGGCAACCCTTCAACTCCCTGCCACGAAGAATTCACGGCAAAGCCTTCAAAAGACGCAAAACCGGTTACCAGCACGATTTTTTCTTTCATTAAACAGGCTCCCGCACAAATTTATGCCCCGGCCAACGGCCAAATCAATATACCAAACCCTCACCGATAATTAAATACCACCGGCATATCAGGGCAAATGCTCGCTTAATTATCTCCGGACTCCAGTTTCGGCAGGCCAGGCGATTACATCAGCGATGCTTGTTTTACCAGAATGACAGAAGTAGCGACAATGACTGCCATGCCGCAATACGTCGTTCAGGCAGAATTTAAGTTTCTGCTTTCACTGACCAATATATCTGAAATCATTCTTCAGGGAGGCAGCAGAAACGGAGAAGACGGATCGTGGCGTCTGCAGTTGGCGACAACTCTGACCGTACCCTTGTTGGCATAACAGTATCGGCAGCCTGCCGGGCAGGTTGAGTAAGCACCTATGTCGACACTCGCGACACAGCCGCAGCCAGGCCGCTGATTGCGATCGCGCGGCAGCTCGAGCTTTCGACCGGCAAGCTCAGAAATAATCCGGTCATCGACACAACGACCCGGTTGAATATTAAATCGCCGCAGATCGACTGGCTCACAACAACTTTCGATTGGCAGCCCGAATTGTGCCGCTGTTTCTGCAAAGCAGTCGGCGATTTCGGCAAACATTTCTTCTGAAAATGGCATTGCCTCCAGTTCACGCAAGCCAGGCACAGCACCACGATAGGCATCGACAAAGCTGATAACCACGCGGCGAGTTTTCCCTGCCAGAGCCTGGCAATACGTGGCGAAACTGCGTTTATGCCATGCAATGCTGTATTTTGATGAAACCACAATCGGGTCGTAGCGCCATACGACCCGGGACACGCCAACAGTCTGCGCCAGCGCCGAAAAAGTTTTCAGCAGTTCGCTCTTTTCTGGCAAACCCGGCTCGACATCTTTGTCATACGGGTTCAACGTAAACTGAAAATAGAATTTATAACCCTGCAACGCACCCAGGCGCTGCAGTAATGGCGCCGGGTTCTTGCTCCAGAACACAAAACAATCAACGTCTTCGGGCCGCAGCGACACTTCACGAATCTGTCGCGGATTGAACGGATTCGCAACTCTGACAAACCCCGCCGCCAACCGGTTAAAAAACCAGTCAGAGTAATAAGCAGGTATATCCGTACGGCGGCTGGCACTGATTATCATCTATCGGCGCCCTTCATAATTAGCAGAAACAAATCAGCAAACCTCTTTACGGCAATGTCAACTGGCTCAATATAACACCTGTAAAGCCCTTTCCGTCAATGCCCCTCATGCGTTCCGCACACCGATAAGATCTGGAACAAATTTTACTGGAGCCGTCGGACATCATCTATTTCTGATGCTGCCAGGAATCGCAGACCTGCTGTCTGCAAAGAACGCCCGATAAATAAACCAGGTCGACGAACCGAGTTAAACTTTATTTATGCGGTAATCAGTAATTTCGGTTGCCAATAAAGCGAAAAATTACCCAGCCGGGTGCGGTAAAAATTTGCTGGTTTTGCCGTCTTTCATTAGAATTTAAAAAATAACCTGAAACATCAGGGTGAAAACTTTCGCTGTAATTTCAAGTATTCTTCAGAAAAGGCAGGAGCTGTCTGATGAAAAAACTGTCGGGACTTAAGGGATTTACGGTCGGCGTTTCGCTGGTGCTTCTCTCTCAGGGTGCTCCCTGCATTGCAGCAGACAATATTCAGTCAGCCTACAATGATATGCAGCAGAAACTGACCGAATATCGTGACGCGGTGTGCAGTCAAAACGACCTCAATGCCGTCACCCTTAAACGCGATGCCTATTTCAAAGCGAAACAGGCTTACGAAAAGCTCCGCCAGGCCGGCAACCAAAGCATCGACAACATCAGACAGGCTGCTCCACAAATTCGCCAGGCAGCAGCGCCCGCAACCACTTCTGACAAAGGAGACACACAGACACTGAATACCGCAACCGGCATCGACCGGGCAGTGCAGAAGGCCGCCAGTGGCGCAAAGGTCAGCGAGAAAGATCTTGATATTTCGTTCAAAGAAACCAATGACAACTCGCTTGAGCTGCAGACCGGCGAAACCTTCTGGCAGTCAGTTACCCGTGATCTGCAGGCCGCAAAAAAGAGCATCACGATTCAGATGTTCGGCATGGAAGCCGACAAAACCGGTTGGGAATTCGCCCGCCTGCTGGCAGAAAAAGCAAAGCAGGGCGTCGAGGTCATACTGGTTGCCGACAGGTCTGGTGCCCGCATGGGCGGCTTGAAAAACCTCACTTCGGAGACAGAAGAAGAAAAACTTTTCGATTTTTACCGTCAGAACGGTGTCAAAGTCGTTTTTTACGACAGAGTCAGCAAAGCCACTTCGGTCGGGCAGAAACTTGACTTTTTTCATTTCGACCACCGCAAGAAATTCATTATCGACGGCCAGGTCGGCTATGTCGGAGGCTACACCCTGCAACAGGAATCGCGCGAAAAGAAGCATGACATGATGGTGCGCTGCCAGGGCTCGGTGGTCAACCAGATGCAGACCGGGCTGCTGCTCAGCTACCTGTACAACGGCGGTAAACTGCAAGACAAAGACGCGGCAGCCATTCGCGAGCGCTTTTTCCCAAAACCTGCAGTTAAGGGCACTTCGAACGCCAGAATCACCTACAATATTCCGCGCGGCGTTCATGATGTGCATGATGATTATAAGAAGCAGATCGATTCTGCCAAAAATTACCTCTATATCATCAATCCATACATCACCAACAACGATCTGATAGACCGCCTGGCAGCCGCTGCCAAACGCGGTGTCGACGTGCGCATCGTGCACCCGGCCTCGGCCGAGAACCCGCTCAATGACGCCAATACCCGGTTTCATTTCGATAAGCTTCGCAAAGCCGGCGTAAAAATCTATCTTTACGAAGGCGAAAAAGGCCTGGGGAAAGTGCATGCGAAGGGCCTGATCGCCGACGACAATTTTGCATCGATCGGCAGCTGCAATATGGATACAATGGCGCTGCGCCACAATTACGAGTCGAATGTCGCCTCAAAAGACCCGGAATTCGTTAAAAAGGTCAAAAAAGATCTTTTCGAAAAGGATTTTACGGTCAGTAAGCTTTACGAGCCGCCGAAAAGCCTCTGGGAAAGAATCAAAATCAAGGTTAAGGGCGGCGCATCTGAGTTGCTCGACCGCTGGGACTGACCCCGCCACAGCCTTAGAGCCGGAATCCAGAAGTTCAATGCGATTGCCCTGACCGGCATTTCGCGCATGAATGGCATTTTGTCCTATGCTATCATTGCGGAATGATAAATTCACAGACACAGCAAACAACAGACCTGATAGTTGCAGGAGCCGGGCCAGCAGGCATGGCGGCGGCAATTGCAGCGGCGCGGCAGGGCGCAAAGGTTCTGCTGCTCGAAAAACTGTCTTCGCCTGGCGCCAAGCTCAAAGCCACCGGTGGCGGGCGCTGCAATCTGGCAAGCAACCTGAGCAATGAAGAAATAATGCAGCGGTTCGGCCGCGACGGGCGTTTTATGACCCCGGCTCTGCAGGCCTGTGACTGCAACAGACTGATCGAGTTCATGGCCGAAATCGGCGTTGCATGTCATATTCCTGATGGTATGCGGGTTTTTCCGAAAGATCATAACGCCGGCACGGTTTTGTCGGCACTTGAAGCCGAAATCAGACGTCTTAACATCGAACTTCATTGTTCACAGACAATCGATGCCCTGATTATCGAAGCCGGTAAAATCAGAGGTGTAAGCTGTAACAACAAACTTTTTCCTGCCAGAAGCGTCATTCTTGCAACCGGCGGCAGGGGCTACCCGGCGCTGGGCTCTGATGGCAGCGGGCTTAAACTGGCAGCGGCTGCGGGTCATACCGTTACCGAACTGTTTCCGGCGATGCTGCCGCTGCAGACCCGTGAAACATGGGTAAAAAACTGCCGGGCCGACACGATCGGCAAAGCCGAGATACGCATCGACCTGCCCGAAGCCAAAAAGCTGCATGCCCGTGGAGACCTGATATTCACTTCTGACGGCATTCGTGGGCCGGTGGTTCTTGATTTCGCCCGCGAAATAACGCCACTGCTCGCCAGATACGGAGAGGTTCCTCTGCTCGTCAACCTGATAAAAGGTATGAACGAAGAAGAACTGAGAAAGCACATCGATAACAGGCGCAGAACAGAGCCGAAGCTGACGGCGGCACAAGCCCTGTCTGGCCTGCTGCCTGAACCACTGGCGGCAGAATTATGCAGCCAGGCCGGACTCGATCTGGCAAAGCCTCTTAAAGACCAACCCGGCAGTAACCGCGACCGCCTGCTCAAACTGCTGGTCGCCACTCCGCTGACCGTGATCGGGCACGCTGGCTGGGAAGCAGCCATGGTCACCCGCGGCGGCGTTTCACTCAAAGAGATCAGACCCGAAACTCTTGAAAGCCGGCTGATCAAAGGCCTGTATTTTTGTGGCGAAATCGTCAATCTCGACGGCCCATGCGGCGGCTATAACCTGCACTGGTGTTTTGCCAGCGGCCTGCTCGCCGGTTTTCATGCCGCAGATACAGTAATCGAAAACAAAACACCGGCTTAATTCTGTGCCGCATTTAAGCTGGCAACTCTGCTTTCGGGATGTTGCAGAATTCACTGTTTCAAACTCTGTGCGGTTCTGCAGTCGATTCACATTTTTATCTGATTGTTGTAAAATAACACGGAAGATTTACATTTCACGGAGGTTACAATGCAGAAGGAACGTAAAGCAAAGGTTATTGAAGTGCTCAACAAAGCCCGCTCAATGGAACTGCACGCGATTCATCAGTATATGAATCAGCACTACGGTCTCGACAATTCCGACTATGGTGAACTGGCAGCCAACGTCAAGCTGATTGCCATCGACGAAATGCGCCATGCCGAAGCATTTGCCGAAAGAATCAAGGAACTCGGCGGCGAACCAACCTCTGACCTGGCCGACAAAGTAAAAAAAGGCCAGCAGGTCAAACAGGTTTTTCCGTTTGACGCCAAACTTGAAGACGACACCCTCGACGCCTACAATCAGTTTCTCAACGTCTGCCGCGAAAACGGTGACAGCATTTCGGTGAAGCTGTTTGAAACCATAATCGATGAAGAACAGGCCCATTTCAACTATTTCGACAACGTTAACGGCCATCTCGAAAACCTTGGCGACACTTATCTCGCACGCATCGCCGGCACCCCGGCCGATACCGGTCCGGCTTCAAAGGGCTTTGTAACCCAGAACGCCGCCTGATTTTTTCTGATACCAGAGGGGCTGTCGCATAGCAATATGAAACAGCCCCTTTTTATATTGCGTTAAATAGACAACAGGCGTATTCTGAGCCAATGCTCTGCGCACTGATTTCTGCAGAATAGGCGGCACACCATGAGATTTTTTCTTTTTCTTCTCGTCCTGACAATATTTTTGTCTCAGCCGGTCTATGCCGGCAGTCCGAAAGACAAGGAACTTTTCGACAAGGCTTCTGAACTGACGTATGAAGGCCAGCTGAAAATGGCCGAAAAGATGACCGGCCAACTGCAGGATAAAGAAAAACCAGGCGCAAATGCCTCTGAAGATGGCACTTCAATGTTCATGACCATGATCTGGGGCGCAATCGGCACAGGTTATTTCATATTCGGCAAAAAACAGTCGAGATTCACTTTTCTGATCTGTGGAGTCGGGCTGATGGTTTTTCCGTTTTTCGTTTCAGACTTTATGGTCATCATGATTCTGGGACTCGTCATGACACTGGCACCATTTAAAATCGAATTTTAAGACCAGCATCTTCTCTGCAGTCTCAGTTGTCAGGCAGGCAGCTTTTTTGCTCCACCACGGGCCCAGCGCCAGAGGTTGATCAGGCCACGCAACAGTTCATCGAAAGCCAGCGCCGCAGCCAGCCCGACCGCACCAAGCCCGACCTTGAAAGCCAGCAACCAGGCAAGCGGCACACACACGAACAGCATGACGACAAAAGCAGTTCTGGCAACGAATCTAGCTTCTCCACGAGCTTTTAGAGACGGAGCCAGCGTTGTATTAAGCCCCCGGCCAGCCTCTAGAAGAATATATACCGCCAGCATCGCCCGGGCCGTGGCAACAACCTGCTGGTCGGCAGTAAACAGGCATAACAGTCGCGGCGACAACGCATAAACCAGAGCCGCCGCAGCCGGACCAACCAGAAACGTTATCAGGCTGCTGCGCAGAACCATCTTTCGCGCTTCTTCGAACTTGCCGGCACCAATAAGAAAGCTGACCTGCACCTGGGCACCCCACCCGAGCGCGATTCCCGGCAAAGAGGGAACCGCCGAAAGAGTGCCGGCATAAGCACGCGCAGCAAGGGCAATTGCACCCAGACCGGCAAACATGCGACCGATAAAAAGTTGCGAAAGAGCGTAGGCAAATGGTTCAAGCACCACCATTGCAGCAAGACCGATGATCGGCCGAACCTCTGCAAGCAACCCGTCACGGCGCCCGGGAAACCTTACAGGCAGCCGCAACCAGAGCATAAAAGATGCGGAAGCAATTATAATTGCCGTCAGGTTGCCAGACAACTGCGATACCGCCACCCTCTCGATACCGGAAAGCTGAAACCCTGACAAATCGCCTGGCAGAAGCCACAGACAGAGAAAGCAGACAGAGTGGTTGCACAATGCTACCAGCAGCGGCAGCAAACTGTTGCCAGCACTGCGAAAAACAGAGGTAAAATATTGGCCGATGGCGGTACAAGCGAGTGACCACTGGGCGATACGGCAATAATCACCGGCATAAACAGCTGTGTCGCCTTTTAAACCAAGAACTTCGGCGATGAAAAACTGCCGACCAGAAGAAAAAACCGTGAGCATGACTGCAGCAACGACTAAGAACAGGCTGAGAAGAGCACCCCGCAACCTGGCTGCGCTCTCTTCATCGCCATTGCCCGTTACGCGGGCAATCAGAATACCGCCAGCCTGAGACAGGCCAAGAAACATTGTCTGAAACAGCCAGAAGAGATTGTTAACAACTCCGACCGCTCCTGAAGCGGCGTCAGCAATTCTCCCAAGCAGCGAAAAAAGCAGCATGCTGACCGCAAAAGAAAGCAGTAACTCAGCAAGGATCGGCCCAGAAAAACGGGTCAGACTTTTCATTTATTTGAATTTTTTGAAGAACGAGTAATTCTTCTTGCTGCCGTCACGCAACTGCCAGATCACGCACTCGCCGGATTCAAGCTCAACATGAGTCATGCCAGCAGAAGCGACGATAAAACGCTCAGAAAACACATCATGCAGCCTGGTTTCAGAGAACAGCCAGCCCCATGGCAGAGTTAAGGTCGCGGCACACCTGCTTCTACTGTTATTCCAGGTCACCAGAGTAAATCGCTCCGGTTCTTCTTCGCTGGCCCTGAAAAAAGCGAACAGATCTGGGTGTAGATCGGTAATTACCGGTTTCCAGACCCCATGGCGCAACTCTGGCGACACAGCCCGCAATTCGGCAAGCGCCTTTATTTCATCGCCATAGTGGCGGCTGGCAGCGGTTGTTCGCTTATCCCATGGCATTCCCGCACGGTTTTCCGGGTCAGAGCCGCCTTTTAGACCGATTTCTTCGCCATAGTAGATCATCGGTATTCCCGGCAACGTAAACTGCAGGCGCCGTGCCACCGTTATCTTCTTCCGGTCATTTTTAAAATCCGTATTAGTGCGCCGCGAATCATGTGATGACAGCATGAGAAACTGATTATTGCAGCCATCATCGTAAGCCGCCTGCAGGTTGCGGGTCAGCTGACGGGTGTTGACACTTCCGGCCAGGCAGGCTTTAACCGAAGCGGTAAAAAAGTAGCTTTGTGTCGCATCGAGAGCGGCGAGCCAGGGCACAGAAAAATTGGCAACTTCGCCAATCAAAGCAGCGTCAGGAAACCTGGAACGAAATTCGGCGGCAATTCTGTGGCAGACCGGCAGGCTCAGATCATTGGCACAGTCGAGACGGATTCCGTCAAAGCCTTTGTTGATCCAGAAAGATAGAACATTATCTTTGCCTGCAAACAGATAATCCTGCACTGCCGGCTCAGACAAATTGAGCTCCGGCAAACCTGGGTAACCCCACCAGCAGAGATAACTGCCATCTTCTTTGAAAGTAAAGCGGCGGCGCATTTCCGCGTCACCTGTCAAAGCCGCCTTGAACCACGGGTGCTGGTTCGAAACGTGATTGAGAGCGATGTCACAGACAATTCGCAGGCCGCGGCGATGCACCTCTACAATCAGCTGTTCCAGGTCTCTCCAGGTGCCCAGCATCGGGTCAAGCATGCAATGATCGGTGGTTTCATAACGGTGATAAGATGGCGCAGCATTGACCGGCGTCAGCAGAATCGCGTTGACGCCTGTTCCGACAATGTGATCGAGGCGACTCAAAATTCCCTGCAGATCACCGCCAAAGAATTCACGGCCGCCACGGCCGCTTTTGCCTGGCACCGCCGACCACTCAACGAGTTCAGATCCTTCTGGAACCGGCACTTTGCCGGAACGACAGAACCGGTCGGGCATGATCTGATAGAAAACCGCGTCAGAAATCCATTTACACTCGGCTGCTGCATTCATGTTCATTGTTATCCCTGTCGATCTGACGTTTTTCACAACTTTGGCGCGTTCATTATGAGAACATGACCGACAAAAATCAAGGGGGTACAGCATTGCTTTAAAAGGCTGAAGAGATTTATCATAATGCAGAACATCTGAAGCAAAAATTTTTTGCTGCGACGTCAAAAGGGATTTTACGGACAGTCATGAAGCGAGACAGAAAGCACCAGTCACCACTTTTTCAGCTGTTGTCTTATATCAGGAGCTATTTTACAGGCCCGGCAACCAGAAAGGCTGATTCAGACAGAAGCACAGACCTTTCAACCATTACTGCCGAAACAGAAACCAGGCCCACTGAAACGGCAGACAGACAAAAAGACGACAGAGACCTGTTCGTTGTCTGGGATGCCCTTGGCGACGGCCGCGCCGTCGGAGTATTCGAAAGCGAAGATCTGGTCAGACAGATTCTTGCCATAAATCCTTATTACTATCGCTATTACCGCTGTAAACCAGGGCAGGCAACCAAAACAGCCCTTGAATGGCTTGACGAAAAACAGCGGTGCGATCTGCTGAAACTGCTGAACCAGGCCAGAACCTTAAACAAGCGTGACAGCAAACAACCTGAGGCTGATGGCATTATCAGAACTGCTGAACCAACTGATTTTGACAGGCTCACCGAACTATGGCTTGAAGCATCACTTGAAGCCCACAATTTTATCAGCAGCGACTTCTGGCAGCAGAACGCCGAAAAGATGCGCCACAAATACCTGCCCGCGTCAGAGAACTGGGTTTATTGCGAAAACGACCGGATTCTCGGCTTCTTTTCACTGTTCAACGACAATCTCTCCGCTCTGTTTGTCGACCCGTCTGCGCAGAGCCGGGGTATCGGCCGAAAACTGCTCGACCATGCCAAAATTTTGCGACCATGCCTTTCACTTAATGTTTACGAACAGAATATCAGAGCGGTCAGCTTTTACAGTCGCAACGGCTTCAGAGTCGTTCAGGCTCAGAAAGACCCGCACACCGGACACAGCGAACTGCTGATGCAATTTTCTGCCTGAAAATCTCAGCGCAGCCAGGTGCCGTCTTCGCCGATTTTGCCCGGGCCATTCAGCACCCATATACCGGCTGAATTGCCTTTGACCGTAAATGTGATCGATCTGGTAGATGTGGCTACGGTCTGAGCCGCCCCCGTGACCGCGTCGACGTAATTTCCCGGCAAAACACGGCTTACGGTGATCTCCTGATCGATAAATGCGCTCAGGCCTACAACCGCATAGCTTTCGGCATTATTGAAGTTGCGCACGAAACTCATGCCCGATACAAATTCTGAGCCATTCTCAAGCGACCCTAGACTGAGTGCCGGCACTGCCGTGCGAATATGATTAAGGCGTTTGATATGCTGAAACAAAGGGTGTGCGACTGTCTGCTCGATAACCGCTTCTTCGAGATTGCCGCCAAAATAGGCTTTTCCGGTGGCTGCCAGAAGATCGGTCGGCAACACAAACTTCTGCGGCATACCCTTCATGAATTCAATTTCTTCGCCCATCAGCAGCATCGGCACGCCGCGCATTGTCCAGAGCAGATTATAAGCACTTGCCGCCTTCCAGGTATCGCCGGAGAATCTTGTCAAATTGCCATTTTCAGGGCCAAGGTCGAAGTTATGAAAGAAGGTAACGAGTGTCAACGGGTCGGCATAGACGCCATCGTATTTGATCAGGTTGCCGATTCCGGTGAAATGACCATTGGCAGCAGAAATTGCAAAGGCTTTAAACAACGGATAATCCATGACAGCAATGCCTGAATTCTGAATTCCGGGGTCCATCGGGTCGTTTTCATTGCGTGTATACCACCATGGGCAAAGCTCTGAAGGCTCTTTGCCGCCGGCAACCAGACGTCCAAAGCCATCAAGAGCCGGCTCAACATCGGCAAATACGATCAGATCAGGCTTTATCTGCCGCCACATCTCGACCATATAAATAAGATCGCGGCGGTCGGTATTTCTGGCAAACTGAATTCTGAAACCATCGATACCCATGGTGATGTATTTTTTGCCAAGCGCTGCAAAGAAGTTCCGGATTTTCCAGTTGTCAGTGGCAAGGTCGATGCTGTTATCGTCAAGATGGGCGCGCTGCACCCGACTGACCGTGAGATTTTCGTCAGCCTTCAGCCAGCCCTCACGGTGAAACCATTCAGGGCTAAGCAGTTTTTCATCGGTGCCAAAGAAGCGTTCGGGGTGCAGATTTTCAGCCGGAAAAACCGCCCCGGTCACCGGGTCTTTCAAGGGCCCCGCCCCCCACGGGTCGCGGTAACGAAAATCTTTGAACCACTCCGGCGCGCATGGGTTGTCGTTATCCATGCGATACGGGTGCTTATAATTGCCCAGATTAAAGACATATGGCCACTGCGCCTTTACCGGGCCACGATAAAATTTGAGCGGCAGTCGCGAAATGAAGTAATGGTTTCTGATGCCGTAATTGCTGACGTGGTTCACCACCAGAGTCTGAATGACTTTTAACCCCTGCGCCTTCGCCGCATCGATAAAATCCTGCCATTTAAAGTCGCCAGAGCTCAATCTTGGCTCAAAGGTCTCGTAATCATAGGCATTAAAGCCCATAAAATCAAGAGCACCACGGTTCTCGACCGGTGGCGTGACGCAGATGGCCGTAAAGCCCAACTCTTTGATGTAAGTCAGTCTTGAAGCCAACCCTTTAAAGTCGCCGCGATAGTGCGGATCGTCTTTCTGAATTCTTTCGCGGTTATAAAAGTTGTTCTCGGTATCGCCGTCATAAAAGCGGCTGGTAATGACCGAGTAGATTCTTTCCCGCCTGATATCAGCGGGAACAAGGATTTCCGCCTCCTGCGCCAGCGAAACCGGCAAAGCGGTCAGGCCCAGCAGTGCCGCGAGAATCAGATTTCTGAGTTGTCCTGTCATAAATGTTTACCTGACCCAAGAATCTGTTTAAAATAACCAGGCTTGCAAGATCATTTTTTACCGGCTTTGCAATGTTGATCAAAAGCGGTTTTTGTCAGCACAAACTTATTTTTTTCGGGGCTTGTACCATTTTATCGGTTGTGCTATTCTTGGCACACTTCAACCATCAAGCAACATGGAGCCCCGCCCTTGTCAATTGCCGAGCTGATTTCGCGCTACCTTGAAAGCATCGGGAAAGAACGCAACCTGTCAGTCAATACAGTGCGCGGCTACCACACCGACCTCGAATTCTTTGCCGCGTGGCTGCACAAGCAGGGAATCATCGATTCATCGGCCATCGAAAACCTTTCACATGCTAAAATAAGGGCTTTCTGGGCTGAACGCCGCAACGGCGGCCTTTCGGCACAGAGCATGCGCCGTGGCCAGTCAGCCCTGCGGGGCCTGATGAAATATGCCATGCGCCACCACATTATCGCCAAAAATCCGGCCGAGAACATGGATTCGCCAAGACGACAGCGACCTTTGCCGCGAGCCCTGAGTCAGGAAGATATCAACCTGTTGCTCAATGCCCCCGATCTAACTACCCTTCTGGGGCTGCGCGACCGCGCCATACTCGAAACCCTTTACGGAAGCGGCCTGCGCGTTTCTGAGATTGCCGGCATGACTTTTTCCGATATCGACATGAGCAACTGTATGATCCGCGTCACCGGCAAAGGTCAGAAAGAACGCATCACCCCAATGACTCCGGCGTCACGCGACGCAATTCAGGCTTACTGCTCAGCACGCAATGCCCAGCAGCCAGAGGCAAAACAACAAATCAGAATTTTTCTCAACCATCTGGGCACGCCGCTTTCGACCCGCAGCATCGCTCGGTTGATCGACAAATATGCCCGGCAACTGGCAATGATGATGAATATTACACCGCATCAGTTCAGACACAGCTTTGCAACGCATCTTCTCAACAATGGCGCTGACATCAGAGGCGTGCAGGAAATGCTCGGGCACAGCAGTCTGGCGACCACACAGATTTACACACGCATCAGCAAAGAAAAACTCATGCAGACCTATCGCCTGAGTCACCCAAGATCAGGAGAGAAGCAATGACCTATCACGGAACAACCATTCTGGCAGTAATCAGAGACGGCAACCTCGCCTTCGGTGGTGACGGCCAGGTTACTCTCGGCGACCAGATCATCAAGGCCCGCGCCCAGAAAATAAGACGCCTGAGCGGCCACCCGATTATCGGCGGCTTCGCCGGCGCAACTGCCGACGCCTTCACTCTTTTTGAAAGATTCGAAAATAAGCTCGACTCGATGTCTGGTAACATGACACGAGCAGCAGTAGAGCTCGCAAGAGACTGGCGCATGGACAAGGCACTGCGCCAGCTTCAGGCAATGCTGCTGGTCGGCAACAGCGAAAAAATTCTCGTTCTTTCCGGCCAGGGCGACGTCCTTGAGCCAGACGAACCGGTTGCGGCAATCGGCTCTGGAGCACCCGCAGCTCTTGCGGC
>JAKQKW010000086.1 GCA_029560455.1 Candidatus Rifleibacteriota bacterium | reverse complement strand
AGAACCTTCGCAGATTTCCGGGCCGACTCAGCTCACTATCAGGTTGCGTGACGTCAGTCTTGCCCCGCGCCTTGAGTGGATCCCAGGCATTAAAAAGACCGGTGATGCGGTTTTCGAGTTCACCGGCAGCAATATGAAAGCGATAGCCAATATCGTTTACGGGGTGGCCACCCTCGTCGAAGCGAAGTTTTAATCTGTCGGCGTTGAACGTGTAAAATCAAAGATTTACGCGTCATACCTGCCTTCGCAGGGATGACGTAGAGGTAACTGATTTTGCGCGTTCAATGTTAACAGACCACTAGGCGGTTTTCTTTTCAAGGCCGAGTTGCTTGATTTTGCGCTGCAGAGTGCGTCTTGAAACCTGCAGGGCGTCAGCGGTTTTTGAAACATTGTAGCCGTATTTCGCCAGCTGGGTGTCGAGAATCTCACGTTCGGCCCGGGCAAGCATTTCATCAAGGGTGCCGGTTTCTGGAGTCGCTGCGTGCCTGGAGCTCTGCTGTCTTGTGTTTTCGAGAATGGCGGCCGGGAAATGCTCTGGCATTATCACTCCGTCTGCAAGGACCACAGCCCGTTTCAGCGCATTTTCAAGTTCTCTGATGTTGCCGGGCCAGTTGTAATCTTTGAGAATCTGCCAGGCGGCCGGGGCAAGCGTTGGCGCCTGGCGTTTGTTCTGAGTGGCAAAGCTTTTGAGAAAGTGATCGACCAGCAGGCAGAGATCATCTTTGCGTTCCCGCAGCGGTGGCAGCGAAATGGTCATTTCGTTGATGCGGTAATACAGATCATGTCTGAAAGAACCGCCTTTAACCATTTCGAGCATATCACGATTCGTGGCGGCAATGATGCGGCAATCGACGGCAACCGGCTTTGTGCCGCCAACCCGGTAAAACTGTTTTTCCTGTAATACCCGTAGCAGCTTAACCTGCGTATTGAGAGAGGTTTCGGTGATTTCGTCGAGAAAGATGGTTCCCTGGTGGGCGATTTCGAAATAGCCCTTTTTCTGGGCGGCGGCACCGGTAAAGGCGCCTTTTTCGTAACCGAAAAGTTCGCTTTCGATTATCGAGTCGGGCAAAGCGCCGCAGTTAACGGGTATAAAGCTCTGGCCGGCACGGTCAGAAAGAGAGTGGATGGCGTGGGCAACCAGCTCTTTGCCGGTACCGCTTTCGCCCTGAATCAGCACCGAAAGGCTGCTGCCACTTATGCGCTTCAGGCAGGCGAACATCGAGCGCATGGTTTCGGATTTTCCGATGATGCCGTTGAACGAAATTTCTGCAGCACCGCCAGCGGTTTCTTTGGCAGGGTCGGTTTCGACACTGCACACTTTTGCCGGCGAAAGCTCGATAACACGTTTGCGGGCAATGTTGCTGAACCAGGCCGGCAGAAAGTCGACGAGTTGCTGAATCTCGTTTTCGAACAGCCGCAGACGTCGGCCTTCCTGCCAGACAAAGGTAGCAACTTCTTCTCTGGCAACGCTGTCGGCCTGGTCGCCGAACTTTTCGACGAGCTGTTTCATTACCATGAGGTAAGGAAGGTGCCGGTCAGCGATCTGTGGGGCCGCATCGTCTTCGAGGCCGAGGTCGGCAAGTATCCTGCGGCGCATTTCGGGTGGCATCGCCAGCCCGAAATTCACCGCAAGCTTGCTGGTGCTGTCAGATTTGAGTTGCTCAAACAGCGCGTCGACCTGTTTAAGAACTGCCGGCGAAAATTGTGCGAGAAAGTCGCCGGTCAGTTCTTTGAGATTTTCATTTTTTGTCATCAGCTCTGGGAGTAAGCAGTTCTGCGGGAATTGTTGCTTTCAGTTTTTTGAGAAAATTGATGGCAACCTTGTCGCCCGGGTTGGCTTCGAGTGACTTGAGATAAGCGGCTTTTGCTTCGTCATTCTTGCCGGCTTCCATTTTGACGCGACCGAGCCAGCTCCAGGCTTCGGCGTCCATGGTATTGGCTTCGGTTGCTTCGACAAACAGCTGGGCGGCTTCGTCTTTGTTTTTCTGGCTGTAAAGCAGGTAGCCCCATTTTCTCAGGGCAATGGCGAGGTAAGCGTTGGCGGTTGATTTTTTCTTTGTTTCGGGGAATTTTTTAAGAAATTCGCGCCAGGTTTCGGCTTCACGTGAGAAGAAGTTCATGCGATGCAGCAGCATGGCTTTTTTGAAGATAAGCTTTTCTTCGTCTTCAGGTTTTTTTTCAAGAAGGTAACCGATTTTCATCAGTTCTTTTTCGATTTTGGCGCGCTCAGACTGGCCAAGCTTGAGTTCTTCACGGGTCTTGGGGTCTATACGGCCAAGAATGCGCATTTCGGCGAGTGATGCATTGCATTTGCTGCAGAAATCTTTGTCGGCAGGATTTTCGGTATTGCAGTCGAGGCAGAGATTGAGTGCCAGGTTGCAGTTTTTGCAGCTGGCGGCATCGGCGGCATTGATTGTCTTGCATTCATAGCAGACATTACGCTGAGCAAAGGCGCTGCCGGTGGCAAAAAGGCAGAAGAACACGGCGAGAAGCATGAACATGCAGAAATACCTTGTTTTAGAGCGCAGAGAAATAGTCATGATACACTCCATCGTTTATTGGAATCAGCTCGGCTGCTTCACACGCCTTTTCGCTCAGTAGAATACGACCAGGCTGGAGTGAGGCAGCGGTTTTCAGGACCGAAGAGATAACATCTTTGTCGGGTTTGAAGTCGCCCTTTTTAAAAATGCACCACTCGCGACCATCATGGCAGGCAAGAAAGGTATTGCCTTTGTGAAAAATCTCGTGGGTTGCCGGTTTTACATGTCTGAATACAGCATAATCAGCGCCCAGATAAGCGCGGTGCAGAAAATATGATGGCGGCAGCGGAATGCCGAGAAATGGAAACAGATTCAGCCCGGCAATATCGTCGGGGTGAAGCACGACACGTTCATTTCGCAGAACTTTGCCGTGCTCAGCGGCTGAAACATCAACATAGTGGTAACGGCGATCTGGCTGCATGCCGAGCATTGAGAGTTCTTCATCGATCTGGGATCGGTCAGCAAAAAGAATCATGCCGGAGCATTCGCGTTTTCTGGCTTCGCGTGCCAGGCCCTCATGCAGTAGTCTGACCACCTGTGGATAACGGTAGTTCTCATGAATCCGCCAGGCAATGACAGACGCTTCGCCGGTTGGCAGTTTGATCATGTCAGCATGGGCAAAAATAACTCCGCCATAGGCAAGGACCCACGAAGAGCCAGGGCTTCTGACAACGATTTTAGAGTGCATTTTGCATGTGTCGCTGCGATCGAACCATGACCCTTCGAGAGTTTCGGCGCAACAATGCATGTCGGCGACCGATTCGGGGTCTTCTTCATATGAAAATGCTCTGAATTCAAGTTTTTTAAAAATTTCCTGCATAATCTGTTCCTGTAGTTATGCCTTTATCATTAACGGTTCCGAGTGAAAAAAGTCAAGCTTTCAGCAACATCTGTTAATGGTTGTTACAATAGGGTCGATAGATGCGATGGCGTGTCATCTTTTTTGTGAGGTATTAACTTTGGGCTGGTTCTGGGAAATGTTACCCCATGTGCTTGGCGAAGCTATTCTCGTCTGCATGTGGATAGTCATGATTATGCTCTGGCGTGCTTTGATCGGCTTTATGGCAAGAAGGTCTGGTTCAAACGAAGGGACTTTCTGGGGAGCAATTTCTTTGCCCGGCTACCTTCTGGTCGCGGCCCTGCCTTTTTATGTCTATTGCCGTTTCAGGGATTTTGACTTTTTCAGGCCGGAGGTTTTCGCTCTGGCACAGTTGCTGTTGAATGCTTCTTTAGCTCTTCTTGCCGGCGAAATTTTGTTTTTCGGGGCGCTGAGAAGTTATTCACGCCGCAAAGCCGGGCAGGAATTTCCTAGAATCTTTCGGCAACTGATCAAGGGTATTGTCTACCTGATTCTCATTCTCTCGTTTCTTTCGAACACCTACAAGATCGATATTACACCGCTGCTGACAACCTCGGCAGTTTTTACCATGGTTCTCGGTCTGGCATTGCAGGACGTACTTGGTAACCTGTTTGCCGGTCTTTCGGTGCATATTTCACCGCCATTTAAAATTGGCGACTGGATCAAAATCAACGGCTTCTTTGGCCGGGTTGAGGAATCCAACTGGCGTGCCACGACTCTGCGGCAGTCTAATACCGGCCTGGTAGTAATTCCGAATAACCAGATTTCAAAAAACGAGATCGTTAACTTTTCGGCGGCCGATGGCTCGATGTTCCACGATATTTCCATCGGTCTGCCTTATGATGTTTCGCCGGAAAGATTGCGGAGAGTTCTCCTTGCTGCGACCAGTCAGGTTGAAGAGATTTACCAGCGGCCCGCCCCGTCGGTTTCGCTGATTGAATTTGCCGACTCAGCGATCAATTATAAAATTACCTTCAGGCTTTCAAATGATGCGAGCCCTGGTCTGGCAGCAACTCGTCTGGCTTCGAGGGTGTGGTATCAGCTCAAACGCGAAGGAATTTCGATTCCGTTTCCGATTCGTGATGTTTATCTGCATCACGAAAAAGACGATCACGACAAAACGATCGAGCACCGGCTGAACCTTATCGGCGGCATCGACTTTCTGGCTGCTCTCGATGGCAAATTACGCAGGTTCGTTGCCGAGCGCCTTGAAGAGTGCTGGTATGAAACCGGAGAACATATTGTCACTGAAGGCGCCTTTGATACCGACTTTTATATAGTCGATCGTGGTCGGGTACAGGTGTTTGTTGCGAGTGCCGGGCAAAAAGCAGTTGCCGAGCTTGGTGAAGGCGAATTCTTTGGTGAAATGTCGCTGCTGACAGGTGAGAAGCGCTCTGCTTCTGTAGTTGCCAAGCACGAAACAAGGCTTCTCAAGCTCAACCGCGATACTATGGGTCGGCTGTTGAGTGAAGATTCGCAACTGGCAGAAACTCTCAGCAAAACTCTTGCCGAACGCAGCAGCAGAAACACTCAGCTCGCGGCCGATCATCATGAAACCAGGGCTGCCGCTCAGAAGCCGGCAGAGGAAAGTGCTGCCAGGGCGGCGTTGCTTCGCAGGATCCGCGGGTTCTTCAAGCTGTGATCACATTTTCCCTAAAAGTTGACCGCAAGCCAGACGAGGCTTATAATCAGGTACCCTGTTTTGCTTGTGGGAGAACCGATGCAAAAAGTTTATAAAAAAGTTGTAACATCATTTAAGATGCAGGTTAAGCGCCGCTATCTGATGCTTTTAAAGAAGCAGGTAGTCGAAGACGGGTTACGGCGCCGGCGTGGTGATTGTCTTGGCTGCGGCGCCTGCTGCAAGTCTTCTTTTCCCTGCCCGTTTCTTTATGAAAAAGATGGCATGTTTCTCTGCCGTATTCACGAAACCAAGCCGGATGTCTGCAAGATTTATCCGTTCAACGAAGAAGACATGTTTCCGCACACCAGAGATAAATGCGGTTACTATTTTGTCGACGAGGGCTGAGCAGGGCTTATCTGATCACAAACCGTAACTGGAAGAGGCCGTATCACGATTGATGATACGGCCTCTTTGCTTTTATAGGACGGTCAGACTGCTGGTTTGTCTCTGCTTGTCGAGGCAGTTTAATTCAGCCGATCCGGTGCAGCTTCATCAGGTTGGTGTTGCCTTTGACGCCAAGCGGAACCCCGGCGACAATGACGATGACATCACCAGACTTTGCTATACCAAGCTCTTTCAGGGTTTTTTCGGCCATTGCAATCATTTCATCTGTATTGCGTATGTCTTTGACCAGAATTGGAGTTACACCCCAGCTCAGAGAGAGGCGGCGGCAGGTGGCTTCTCTTGGGGTAAGTGCAAATACCGGGGTTGGTGGATGGTACTTTGAAATGTGCAGGGCGGTGTTACCGCTGTGGGTGAATGGAACGATGGCACGTGCTTCAACGTTCATTGCAGCTTCGCAGGCTGCGTGTGCCATGACCTCTTCTATGGCATTACCAACTTCGGGCAGCAGGTTGTTGATACGTTCATAATTGTCAGAGCTGATTTTTTCAGCTTCTGTGGCGATGGCTGCCATCATTTTAACGGCATCGACCGGAAATTTGCCGGCGGCGGTTTCGCCAGAGAGCATTACCGCATCGGAGCCTTCGACGATGGCGTTGAAGACGTCGGTGGTTTCAGCGCGGGTGGGACGCTGGTTTTCGATCATCGATTCGAGCATTTGAGTTGCAGTTATGACAGTCTTGCCACGGCGGCCACATTTGAGCAGCAGTTGCTTCTGCACGGCAGGAACCTGTTGAATCGGCATTTCGACGCCGAGATCACCGCGGGCGATCATTACTCCTTCGCAATTGTCAAGAATCTGGTCGATTTCGTCAAGAGCTTCCGGCTTTTCGATCTTGGCAATAATGCGGATCTGGGCGTCACCGATGAGTTTTTGCAGATCGATCAGATCTTTGGCTTTTCTGACAAAGCTCAGAGCCACGAAGTCGAGCTGCTGTTCAATCATGAATTTAAGATCAGCCCGGTCTTTATCGGTGATGGTTTCTATGCTGAGCGGAATCCCGGGCATACTGAGGCCTTTTTTGTCTTTGAGCGGCCCGCCATCGAGCACCCGGCAATTAACCCGGTTGCCGGCGATACTGGTGACTTCGAGCATAATGTTGCCGTCGTCGAGCAGAACCGAATTGCCGGGCCGCAGATCTTTGGTGAGGTATGGGTAAGAAGTGCCTATTCCTTGCTGGCTGCCTGGTTCGTCCGGGTTTTCGCTGATAAAAAATGCATCACCGGCATTGAGTTCGATCGGGCCGTTGGCAAACTTGCCGATTCTGATTTTTGGCCCACAGAGATCGCCAAGAATAGCGGTAAATCTGCCGGTCTTTTCGGAGGCGGATCTGATGGTTCTGATGGCGGTCAGATGGCTTTCGTGGGTGCCATGGGAAAAATTGAGCCGGAAAACATTAACACCGGCCATTATCAGTTGTTCAACGGTTTCCTGAGCTGCTGAAGCCGGGCCAAGAGTCGCAACGATTCTGGTTTTTTTACTGGTCATAAACTCACCTGTCATCAGAAGATGTAATGCCGTCAACATACACGCAACTTATCAGGGATGCAAATTTTCGTCAGACAAAAAATAGTTGCTGTTAAGTCTTCAGTCTGCCGATAGACATAGGGAAAAATTATAAATTGTTGCCATATTACAGGAGGCAAATCATGAAAAGGCTTGTATTGACCGGGTTTCTGGCGCTTTTTCTGACTGTTCCTGCTTTTCCGCTTTCTTTTGATGCCCTGCCGGGTTATCAGGACGAAGGAATGAAGCTGTATGTCCGTGGAACCGGAAAACTCCAGGAAAGAAACTACGTCGAAGCGGTAACCGACTTGACGAGAGCGGTGAAGCTGCGCCCGGATATTGCCGAGGCCTTTCATAACCTCGGGTTTGCCTTTGAAAAAACCGGCGATCTAAGAAACGCTGCCAGAGCCTACGAACGGGCCCTGAGTCTTAAGCCGAACTATCCGTCGGCTCTCAATAATCTTGGCTATCTGCTTGCCACGACAGAAACCGATCCGGCGAAGGCCGTGATGTTGTGTCAGAAAGCCGTTGAACTGCAGCCAAATTCCCCGAGTTTTCATGATTCACTTGGCTGGGCTCTTTATAAAGCCGGTCGGCATGGTGAAGCCAGCAGTCATTTCAATGCTGCCATACGTCTCGAACCAGGTTTTTTCAAATCGCATTTCAACCTGGGCCTGGTTGAATTTTCGGCTAACAATATCAATGCCGCCGCTGCTCATTTCCGTAACGCGATTCAGCTCAACCCGAATTATCTGAAAGCTTATGTTCCTCTTGCAGACTGCTATGAAAAAATGAAAGACGATGCCAAGGCCCTGCATGTTTATCGTCAGGCCCTGGCCAAGGCTCCAGATTCAGACCCGATCAAGAAACATCTGGAAAAGAAGGTTAAAAGTCTGACAACTGAGACCAAGCGTTTCTATTTCAGCAATGTCAAAAAAATGCAGGGTAGTTCCA
>JAKQKW010000083.1 GCA_029560455.1 Candidatus Rifleibacteriota bacterium | reverse complement strand
TGGAACTATGAGGGTGCGAAGATCGCAGAGCGTTGTTGCCAGGACGGCATTATGCCGCGTGAGCCAGGAGGGCGGAAGCGGCGGCAACGACTGACATGCCGTAACACGCTGTTGGAAAGAAAAAAGTTTACGTTTACCCTGTTCAAAGTCTGTATCGATATTGACTCGTCTGTTCAAATGTGATGTTCAACCGGGCTGTCGAAACGGTAAGAATAAGTTTAATAATCACTTTTGAGAGAATAAAGTGCATCCCATATAAAAAGAACCGGACTTTATTGCCCGGTTCTTTAATAAAAGCCTTGTCTGCTTATTTATTCGGATCGTAGAACGGCGACATTTCGCGCAGTTTCTGGATTACCGACGGAACAACCTTGAGAGTGTAGTCGATTTCTTCTTCAGTGGTGAATTTCGATAGTGAGAAGCGTACAGAGCCGTGGGCATAAGAGAACGGCGTCTGCATGGCCATGAGAACATGTGACGGTTCGAGGCTGCCGCTGGTGCAGGCTGAGCCGGAACTGGCGGCAATACCGGCAGCGCTCAGGTGTAGAAGAATCGCTTCGCCTTCGACGGCTTCAAAGCCTATGTTGGTGGTGTTGGGGAGTCGCCAGCGCGGGTTGCCATTGATGTGTGCCTGCCTGATTACAGAGAGCAGGCCTTCTTCGAGCTTGTCACGCAGCTTTCTGACACGGTTGTTTTCGTCGAAGATATCGTTCATGGCCTCTTCGCAGGCTTTGCCGAGGGCAATGACGTAGGGTACGTTTTCGGTGCCGGCACGCCGGCCGTTTTCCTGGTGGCCGCCGATCATGAACGGGCTGATGCGGGTGCCTTTGCGGATGTAGAGAGCGCCGATGCCTTTGGGAGTGTGTAGTTTGTGGCCTGAGAGCGACAGCAGGTCGCACTGAATCTTTTTGAGGTCGAGCGGAATTTTACCAACTGCCTGAACCGCATCGGTATGAAAGATTACGCCCTTTTCGCGGGCGATGGCGCCGATTTCGTCAATCGGGAACAGGGTGCCGGTTTCGTTGTTGGCAGCCATAACCGAGAGAATTGCGGTGTCGGGAGTCAGGGCTTCGCGCAGCTGGTCGAGATCGAGATCTCCCTGTTTCGAGACTTCGAGTTCAGTGACCCGATAGCCTTTTTTCTTGGCAAGAAAACGGTAAACATTTAGAACGGCCGGGTGTTCGACTTTGGTAGTAACGATGTGACGCTTTTCGTTGCTGGCTTCAAGAACGCCACGAATCGCGTGATTGTCTGATTCAGTGCCGCACGAAGTAAAAACGATCTCATCGGGCGAAACATTCAGAAGGGCGGCGACTTTTTCGCGGGCTGCTTTGACATGCACCGCGACCTGCCCGCCAAAATTATGCATCGAGCTGGGGTTACCATAAAGCTCTCCGAAAAACGGCAGCATTGCGTCGCGTACCCCCGGCGAAACCATGCAGGTAGCATTGTTGTCGAGGTAAACCTGTTTGACTTCGCTCATTATTTGACCTCGATGATCGTGATTTTGCGGTCAACTTCGGCTCGCAGGGTTTCCTGGACGATGTTGTGCAGAGTAGCTTTCGCCCCCGGGCAACCGGCGCAGGCACCGCGCAGTTTGACGTAGACGTCGACACCGTCGACATCGATCAGTTCAATGTCACCGCCGTCATTGCGCAGCATCGGGGCTATTTTCGTTTCGATTACCGAGGTAACGAGCTTGATACGCTGCAGATTGGTCATTGCCGGTGGTTCTTTGGGTTCGGCCGCTCTGCCGGCTTCTTCGTCGAGAATGCGCTTGATGTCGGGAATACAGCCGCCGCAGCCGCCACCAGCCTTGGTATAGTGGGTGACTTCTTCGACGGTTTTGAGTTTATGTTCTCTTATCTGATGGCGAATTTTTTCTTCATCGACCCAGAAGCATTTGCAGACGACCTGCGCATCCTGGTGTTCTTCGACCTTTTCACCCTTGAAATTGGCGATGGCAGCTTCAAGAGCTTCTTTGCCCATGACAGAACAGTGCATCTTCTGTTCGGGCAGACCACCCAGGAAACGGGCGATATCGTCGTTGGTGATTTTCTTTGCTTCTTCTAGCGACATGCCTTTCACCATTTCGGTCAGGGCAGAGGCACTGGCGATGGCGCTGGCGCAACCGAAGGTTTGAAAACGTGCGTCTTCGATTTTCCCTGATTTGGGGTCGATTTTGAGATATAATTTGAGGGCGTCACCGCAGGCCAGTGAGCCTACTTCGCCGACGCCGTTGGCATCTTCGATTTTCCCGACGTTGCGTGGGTTGGAGAAATGGTCCATGACTGATTTTGTGTAATCCCACATAATTTGTTCACCTGTAGTTGTTATAGTTCGAAACTGGTGGAGGGCCACCCTGGTTACCCTATAATATAATCATTCAGGGTCAGAGTTCAATCATAAATGGTTAAAATAATGTGCAAAAATTCACAAGCTTGATTTAGGTGAGATTCTGGCGTTTTTAGCGAAAAAAAATGCTGATGCTTGCGCAAACCCTTTTATGGCCCTAAAATCTTTGAGGCTTGACATCTGTTAACGGTACCGGTATAAATGTTACACCTTGCAATCCAATTAAGAAAGAGAAGCTAATGGTAAATGAATCCTCTACTGGAAGAACGCTGCTGTTTGTTCTGTTGCTCGTGGCGTTTCTCCAGCCAGGTAATTTAAATGCCTCGGCACACTTCACGAGTCTTAGATCGGTTGGCATGTTGACCAATCCGGCCTTCAATCAGGCCACCACAAATGAGAACCCGGCTGAAAAGGCAAGTTTCTTCGGAACACTTGGCCCTGACACATCAGCCAGAGGCGCAGTAAAGACTTTCACCATCAAAGTAGTCAAGCGCCAGGACGATGAATCATTTAAAGACAATAAAGATTCAGGAACTTTCACAATTGCAAAAGTTGACCGCATCGAACCAGGAAGCAAGGTTCTATCAAGACCTGTTATCGGTCGTGTCAGCTCACTCTTCGGAAGAAGAAAACACCCCTCACGCAATTCATGGCATTTTCACACGGGCGTTGATATTGTCGCCCCGAGAGGCACCCCTATCAGTAGCAGTCAGAACGGCAAGGTAACCTATGCCGGCTGGCGTCGTGGCTACGGTCTTATGGTGGTTGTCGATCATGGCAACAATATCGAAACAGCTTATGCGCATTGTTCAAAGATCACCGTTAAAGTCGGGCAATCAGTCAATGCGGGCCAGAGAATTGCCTATGTCGGGAACACCGGCGTGACTACAGGTTCGCACCTGCATTTTGAAGTGCGCCGCAACGGCAGCGTTCAGAACCCATTCAGGTTTTTGAGACTGTAACCGGTCGCTAAACAAGTTTAGTCACAACCCTGCAACTGATAATTTCAGCTGCAGGGTTTTGTCTGTTCCGCTCAGGGGCTCTCAGGGTGGGAACCTTATTATGGCTTAAGACCCCTGTTATATTCCATTGCGAGTATCGGCCCGGGAAAATATGTTTGTAACGGCAAGATCAGCGATGAGTCTGCTTAGTGCGGCGAGAAGGGCTAAAACATCGACCGCCAGGCAAAAAATGCCTGGCGGTCGATGTTCTGCGGTATATGCTGCGATTCTGCTGTGACTCAGGAGTCTGGTGTGGTGATGCGGGTGTGTTTTCAGCGGCGACTATTTGCCGGTAGGAGGTAGTTTAACCCATACCTGCAGCTTGGATTTCTCATCGACTCTGACAAGAACATAATCTTTGTAAGTTGCGAGTGCGTTTGTCTGCATAATTACTCACCATTTCTGTTCAAAAACAATGCTGTTACTACTTATCAAGCAAAAATTATGCCATGCTTGTAATGTTTTAGTCGGCAGATCCGGCGGAGAATATTAGCTGTATGAGTGATTTGCTGAGTTGATGCGGGTTTTACTGGTCGAATCCTGAGTCGGGAAGTCTTTGAAAATGCCCCGGCCCGTACACCTGCTTTGGAACCAAACTGTCAAAAATTTGTGCAAAAAGTTTACTGATGTTCAAAAAATAAGCAAAAAAAACGATTCCTGGGGCACCGATGTGCGAAAGTTAAACAAATGAATCACAACCCTGGGATGTCAAGCTCTTCTGGTTGATACTTTTCTGATTCCGGGCCGGGCTTCATTGTCTGCAGATACATCCAGACTGATCCGCAGATGCCTGCAATGCCCATCAGCATCCAGAACAGGCCGAGATCGATGCAGTTGCTGTCTGCAACCTTGATCATGAATGAGTGCGCTTTTTTTTCAATAAATTCGAGTTCCTGGGCTTCAGCGTAAGCCAGGGCTGATACTCCAACTCTTTGCAATGGCTGGTCAGGGTTAGAAAGAGCCTGAAGGATTGATTCAGATGAAGAAGCAACTTCTGCAGGCAGAAGAAAAAGATGATACTGAGTAGACGTGATACCGGGGGTTGATGACTTTCTTATCATCGTACCGCTGAATTCACGGCCTAGTGAGCGGGCCGCAGAAATGATCATGCCGCACGAGAGCATCAGGAGCATCAGGGCAAAAACGCGTGTTTTGATCTTCCCTGATCGATTGTGTGAGCCAGTGTTGTCTTTGCCTGTCTGCCCGTCCATAAATCCTGCCGAGTTCTATGTGTGATTGTTCTTCGCCAGAAACAGCGAATATAATCCAGATTATCTTTTACTTTAGACTTCCGATTGCAAAAAAGCAAATAAATGCAAAATTTTATCAAGTTTTTTCTTGCGGTACCCTTACGGGTTGTTAAAGTATATGTTATAGTTATCGTGTAAGTTTAACTCTGGAGGGTGTTTTAAATGAAAAACTTCATCATAGGGCTTCTCGCAGTTCTTATGTTTGTTTCTGGCCCGGTTATGGCTGGTAATCCTGGCAGCATGCAGGTTGATCCCAATGACAAGGCCGTCATCACTCTTCTCTGGATGGTCTACTCAGATCTTCAGATGTGTCAGTCTTCACTCGAAAAATCACTGATGGACAACGTTTCTGCCATCGGTCACCTCAATAACGCCCAGTCGGCTCTCAAAAAGAGCGAAATGGACCCGGCTTATTACACTCTGATGGGCGAAATCGATCAGCGCATCAGCAAAATCAAATTTTATCTGGTCATGAATGAAAGAAGAGCCGTACACGAACGTCTCGCTCAGCTCATGGCAGTAATCAGAAATGTTCTCGGCGCTGGTAACGGCAGCCTTCCGAATTTTGGCGGTTACAACGGCTACAATCCCGGCGCCAACCCGGGTGCTAACAATGGCTTCACCAATCCGGTCAACAATCTGCCGAATGGTTCAGGGTTTGTTCCGGTAAGACCTGAAGTTCCGGTAAATGGCTCGGTTAACCCGATGCCGATTGTTCCCTCCGGTGTTGTTCCACTCAGATAAGTTAAACTTACACTAAAACCAGAAACGGCGGTATAAACCGCCGTTTCTGCTGTTTAGGCAAATTGGCATGAGCAAAAACATTATATTGCTGACCGGGTTTATGGCTGCCGGCAAAACAACCGCCGGTCGGGCTGTCGCTGACGCTATGGGTCTGACTTTCATTGACCTTGATCAAAAAATTGAAGAAGTTGCAGGCGCCACAATAAATTCAATTTTTGCTTCACTTGGTGAAGCTGGTTTTCGCCAGCTTGAAAGCAGATTGTTCGCCGGGATGTGTGAAGCACAGAAGACTCTTACTGTTATTGCTGCCGGCGGTGGGTTGCCAATGCAGCCTGAAAACTATCGCGGCATGCAGAACTGCCATGTGATTTTTCTCGACACACCCTGGGAAATTATCGCAGAACGCCTGAGTAAATCGCCATGTAACCGCCCGCTGTTAAACGGTTCAGACCACGGTTCAGCAAGAATTCTATGGCAAAAGCGTCATCCGATGTATTTAAAACTCGCCGACTTTGTGATAAAAGAAGGTGATCAACTCAGCGAGCTGATAAGACAAATTATTACAGGTGCCACAAATGATGAAACAGAATGATGAACGCATCAGCAGAGAATTTCTCAGGCTCGTCGATATCATGCGAACCCTCCGCTCACCGCAGGGTTGTTCCTGGGATCGAAAACAAACACTCGCCACCATGGCCGAACACCTGGCCGAAGAAGCCCGCGAAGTGGTCGAGGCGATTCAGAGTGGTGATTCGCTGCACGTAAAAGAAGAACTCGGCGATCTGCAGATGATCATTGTGTTCTGCGCCCAGATTGCAGCAGAAGCCGGCACCTTCGATATGGCTGACGTTGCCGATGGCATCTGCGCCAAGCTGATCAACCGCCACCCGCACGTTTTCGGGCAGGCCGAACGTGGTGTCGACCCAGATAAAGTCATCGAGATGTGGGGCGAAATCAAAAAACAGGAAAAAATCGACCGTAAAAAGCTGTCTAACCGCATGCGCGAAGCTCTCGACTTTACTTCTGCACTCGCCGGTGCCGAAAAAGTTCAGGCTGAAGCAGCCAGCGTCGGCTTTGATTTCCCCGACGCGCATTCGGCCCTTGCCAAAATAAAAGAAGAAACCTGCGAAATCGAGAATGCGATTCTAAATAAAAACCGTGATGAACTCGAAGACGAGATCGGCGATGTTCTTTTTGCCGTTCTCAATGTTTCGCGGCTTTCAGGGGTAAATGCCGAGCATTGTCTGCGCAATGCCACCCGCAAATTCGTCGATCGTTTTACCCGAGTCGAGACCATGGTCGAAGAAGATGGCGGCTTTGAAGGGAAGAGTCTGGCCGAACTCGACCGCTACTGGGACAGGGTTAAACTCGAAAAATAGTCGAGTTTTTACTGACGCAGGTTGTCTTTGAGTCGCAGAAGCTGCTCGCGCCGATGTGGGTTACTTTCGACTTCGAGCCCGAGGTCGATTTCCTGCAATGCACGTCTGAAATCGCTGTTGCGGGCAAAGACTTCGGCCAGAACCAGGCGGGCTTCGCCGTTGTTCGGGTTGGCTTTGAGCGCCCCCTCTGCATCACTCTGCGCCCGCATAAAATCGCGATTCTGCATGTGCAGCAGGGCAGACATCGACAGGGTCTGGCTGTTGTTTGGGTTGACTTTCAGCGCCTGATCGATGAAGTTCCGCGCTTCCGGCATGTTTTCTTCAAACATCAGAACTCGCGCCATTGAATAGTTGGGCTCGACCAGATTCGGGTTGAGTCTGATGGCATTACCAATAAAGGTTTTGGCGGCATCCAGATGCCCCATACGGGCAAGTTCGAGGCCGGCGGTGTATTGCAGGCGCAGATCGTTCGGGTTCTGCATTGCCTGTCTCTTAAGCTTGTCGGCGGGTGTGTCGGGGTCGAGGCCCGGCGTAGAAACCACGGTTTCAAGCCTGGCCAGATTTTCGAGCTGCTTTTGCTGCTGCAGTCCGGCGGCGTGTGATGCGTATCGGGCATCCTGGGCAGCGAGCAGGTCGCATTCGCGAATGATGCGGCGACCATCATCTTCGTAGGCTGTTCCTTTGATTTCACCAGTCAGGTGAGTAACCTGTTCCCGCGCGATCTTGTAGTCACCGTTGATATAGTTAACAAAGGCCTGCAGAAACTTTTTGTCGAGCTCCGAGCCATTGGCCTTGATCATACGTTCGACAGCATGCATTGCGCCTTTGTCATCACGACCAAGCAGGGTGCGATCCATGGTGACGGCCGATCTGAAAAACTTGTAGGCCAGGTCGAGGCGATTCTCTTTCTTGGCATCGATAGAGGCTTCGAAAAAGATGTGCGGCAGCAGTGGGTTGAGCTTATGGTATTTTTCGAGGTCGGCGAGTGCCTGTTCGATGTTTTTCTGCCGTTTCAATATGTGATAGGTGTAAAAATAAGGTGTTGAGTTGTCGGGGGTGATTTCGATGCAGCGTTTAAAATGCTTCATGGCTTCATCGAATTTGCCGGCATCATAATAAAGCACTGCCAGCCAGAAATTGTATTCAAAGTTGCGGCTGTGATACTTTTCACCAAGTGCGACCAGGCTTTCGAGGCCCTTCAGCTGCCCTGAATTTTTCAGCAGCTTGATCAGAGCCACGACGCCCTCGGGCGAATCGGGGTAATTCTTTACCAGTTCGGTGTTGTATTTGAGCGCAAGTCTGGTGTCGTTTTCGTAGGCAGTAGTTCGGGCAAGACCTTCATAGACTGCCCGACGCATTTTTGGCAGCAACTCGGCACCTAGAAGCTGCTCATACAGAATTCTTGCAACATTTATGCGGCCGGTAATTTCGTAAAGATAAGCAAGAGAATAAGCGTTTTCGGGAATTTTGCGCATTTCGAGGGTTTTTTCGAATGCCAGAATCGCCGGGTCGAACTGTTTTACCCCTGCGAGTGAGTAGGCCAGCATGCGCTGCAGATCAAAATCTGCCACATCACGGTGCGGCTGCAGAATTTCAAGGACCTTGTCAAAATTGCCCTTTTCAAATGGTTCTTTCGCAGCTTTCACTGCTGCGGTACTGTCGGCGCTCGTTGCGGTTTCAACGCCCGACCCGGTCTGGGTCGAGGACGGCCTGACACGGGCAGGGGACTGTTTACCTGAAAAGGGGTTGAACAGGAACAGTCCGAGGGCGAGAACGACGATCAGAAGAAAAATTGGTATTTTGAGTCCATCCATGCAGAAAATATATCACAATATTTCTTCTGCAAACAATAAAGAAACCAAGGTCAGAAAAAGTTCGTCATCTGCCGATAGAAAATTTGAAGTCTGCCGCCTGACAGGAGTCGCGCATGAGAGTTGAAATTAACCTGAACGAAAAAGATAACGAAAACGCCTGCAATGGAGCCGATCAGCAGCATCTGTCGGAAGCCGTTTCAGGGGCGGTTGCCTGCGACGTTGCCATCGATATCGGCCAGGTGCTTGCCGCCAATCAGGCGTTGCTGAAAAATATGGCCCGCAAAATGGAAGCCATGGAAAGCAAGCTTGGTAGCATGGAACGCGTATTTAACGAACAGGCTGCAAGGCTTGCCGCCGAACGCCAGACCGTGCTGCTTCTGACCGGCCCGACCAGAGAGGTTAAACCCTGGGAACCGCCGACACGCGAAAGTGTCGAAGAACATGCGGCGAAATTTTCGATGTTTGATCGCATCTTCCGCCCATGGCGTCTGCGTCGACAGTAATCCTCAATCAACCGGCACCTGCCAATGGCTGATGCGCTGCAAGATTACCTGCATACCAGAACAACCGGTTAAACAGCTTAATGCTGATTAACCGGTATTAATTTTCTAGATTCTGCCATTCATGCCTGAGTCGCTTGTGCGACCGGGCGTGAATCAGCTAAATGAGCCTTACTTGTCGTCGTCAACGACAACGATGTCTTTCACTTCTTCGATATTGAGAGTGCCATTCTGAAAGGCAAGGTAATGTTTGCAGGTGTCACATTTTGAATTGTTGTAAACTTCCCAGCAGTATGTCATTTTGTCGCTCCTTTTAAATCAGCCTGTTTGAAATCAGGCTGCCTTAGCCAGTTCCGGGGCAAATTCTTCGTGACCGCCAACCACCTCTTCAGCCAGTTCATCAGCGATATCGAACGCTTTGATGAGTTCAAATCTGAAAGCGGGCTCAAGCCACAGGGCCCTTTGCCATGAACGCAGTGCCTGGCTTATCTTACCGGTGGTGGCGAGAGCGACACCAAGGTTGTAATGCGCCTGAGCATTGCGCGGACATTCTTCGAGCGATTTCTGGTAGGCTTCGACCGCTTCGGCGACTTTGCCGTCAGCGTCGAATTGCAGAGCCTGTTCGAAGAGTTCCTGGCCCTTCTTTTTTGTCCAGAAGTTTGCTGATTCCATATTTCAACTAACCTATCGACAAAAAACTGCAATTCATTCACAGTTCAATGATTATAGCACAGTTTGATTTTTCATGCAGCTGCCTGCCGCTGGCTGGCTTCAGAGATTTTTTGTGGCTGCAGCTTGCAAAATTCATCTTTTATGGCTAAAGTGCAGGCGTTTCAGGAGGAATTATGCAGATCAGTTATTGCGGAAAAGCGCCGGCTGTGCCGGAGTCATGTTTCGTGGCCGGCAGTGTCGAACTTGTCGGTGATATCGTTCTTGGCGAAAATGTTAATATCTGGTATGGAACTGTCATCAGAGCCGATATAAACCATGTTATTATCGGCGACAACACCAATATTCAGGATTCATCGGTGGTGCATGTCGATCGCTCCGACACAACGCCTGGCTCAGGCTCGGTCAGAATCGGAAAGAACGTTACCATCGGCCACCGCGCCGTAATTCATGCCTGTGAAATTGGTGATAACTGCCTGATCGGTATGGGCGCCATTATTCTTTCGGGTGCGGTGATCGGTGCCGGCAGCATTCTTGCGGCCGGCAGCGTCGTCAAGGAAAACGAGGTCATTCCCGCCGGATCACTGGTTGCCGGGGTACCGGCTAAAATCAAGGGGCAGGTTTCTGATGAATGGAAAAGTCGAATCGCCGAATCGGCCGCCCATTATGTGATGCTGGGGCAGAAACACAAAACTTCTACGATCAGCGTTTGAGGCTTATTGCCAGGTCTGGGTAGGCGGGGCAGACTGTCAGGCAGGCCCCGCAACCACAGCATTTGTCGGCAATCACTTCAGGTAACCAGGAAGGCTTTGTTTCCTGGTTCTGCTGGGTGACTTTTATTGCATGATGTCCTGTCTGGTCGCATTTATCAATGCAGGCGTGGCAGTCGTTTCCATGATTGCGGACGCAGCTTCCGGAAATAACGGTGGCAATGCCGATTTTCTGCAGGCGATCCTGTCGTTGTTTCGACAATGCGCCGGTTGGGCAGGCGACAATACACGGAAAATCCTGGCAGAAACGGCAGAAGGCTTCACCTGCTCTAAGAGTCGGGGTACCCCGGTCGAATTCATTAGCCATAAGCACTGGTCTCAGGGCGAAATACGGGCATGCTTTGATACAGTTTCCGCATTTCGAGCAGGTTTCAAGAAATTCCTGCTCATTGCCCGCCCCTGGTGGTCTTATCAGTTCGGGAAATTTTTCGGCAAAGGCCGAAAGTTCTTCGCCAAAGGCAATGTCGACGCCCTGCAGCAGATCTTTGAAAAAGGCCCCGAAAAAGCTTTTTCTTTCCATCTCAGTTGGAGCCTGGCGTTGTCTGTTGATCAAGAACTTCGCGAACTTTTCTGGTCAGTTCCTCGCTATTGAATGGCTTGGCAAGGAAATTCAGGCTCTCTTCAGACAGATCCTGGCGGGCAATTACGTCTGCCGTGTACCCGGATATGAAAAGACACTTGAGTTCCGGCTGCATTTCCTTAAGCCTTTCGGCCATTTCTTTGCCGTTCATGCCCGGCATGACAACATCTGAAAGCAACAGCTGAACTTTACACTGACCATTCTGGGCGGCTTTGATTGCCTCAGAAGGTGAAGAAGCCGTAATTACCCGATAGCCTGCTGCCTCGAGCATCATTGAAGTGATCGTCAGAATCGCTTCTTCATCTTCGACCAGCAAAATGGTTTCGTGCCCGGCAACGGGTTTCAGCACGGTTGAAGTGACTGGCTCTTCAAAGTTTGCCGGGCCATGGTCCGGCAGGAAAATCTTGAAGCAGGTGCCTTTGCCGGGTTGGCTGGTCACTTTGATAAAGCCGTGATTCTGCTTAACGATTCCGTAAACGGTTGCCAGGCCCAATCCTGTGCCAGTTCCGAATTCCTTGGTGGTAAAAAACGGTTCAAACAGCTGGCCTATTGTCTTTTCATCTATGCCGCAGCCGCTGTCGGTAATCGACAGCACAATGAAATCACCTGGATACGACTCCGGGAGGTTACGACAAAATGCCGCGTCGGCATGTAATGCTCCGGTTGTAATTGTTATCATGCCGGTCTTCCCAATTGCGTCACGCGCATTTGCACAAAGGTTGGCAAGAATCTGGTCGAGCTGCGAAGGGTCTATTTTTATGGCACCAAGATTGGCCGTGGGCTCCCAGACAAGCCTGATGTGTTCCCCGATCAGTCTGGTGAGAATTTTCAGCATTCCTTCGATTGTTTTGTTGATATCGAGAAGTTCCGGGTTTACCGTCTGCTTTCTGGCGAAGGCCAGAAGTTGTCTGGTTAAGTCTGACGACCTTTCTGCCGCCCGGCAGACCTCCTGAAGATGCTTGTAAACAGTGGTAGACGGGTCAACAAGCCGCATTGACATCTCAGTGAAGCCGAGTATTACGCCCAGCATATTGTTGAAATCGTGAGCAACGCCTCCGGCAAGTCGCCCGATCGACTCCATTTTTGTTGCCTGATACAGTTGTTCCCTGAGTTTAATCTGTTCTGCTTCAATCTTTTTTAGCTCGGTTATATCGCCAAAGACACCAAGAATTCCGAATATTTCGCCATGCTGATTAATCAATGGCACTTTACTGGTGACGGTTGTTATCTGATTGCCGTCAGCCTGGTGCAGAATTTCAGTATATTGCAGCCTGGGTTGCCCCGAGCTTACTACCTGAAGGTCGATTGCTCTGTAGTTTTCAGCATAGTCCTTTGGCCAGGGAAGCTCGAGATCGGTTTTTCCAATTATTTCGTCGGGCATTTTCAAGCCGGCAGAGCGCGCAAAAATCTGATTACAGCCGAGGTAACGGCCGTTGGCATCCTTCCAGAAAATCCCCTGCGGAACCGTGTTCAGAATCTTGCTCAGTGTTTCACGGCTTTCTGCAATTGCGGCGATGTTCTGAAGTCTCTCAAGCCTCTCCCGTAGAAGAATTCCAAAAACAGTTGTGCCTAGCGGGTAAGCAAGCATAACCGGAACTACCATACTGGTAAGGGTTTTCCAGCCGGTATTCCCCGGCAGAGTAAGCATGAGAAGCAACATTGCTGTGTGAACAACAATACCCAGCAGGTAAAGTTCGAGCGCGGAAATTCCTGTAAGGAGATCTTTGCGCCAGTAGCGCCATATAAGGCCGATTAATCCTGACGCAAAAATGACGTAAACCCCGGTTGTCGCACCAATTCCACCTTGTATAATTCTGCAGATAATTGTGACCGCCATGGTTACAACTACGGCAATTGTGCCAAAAAAAAGCCCCACAACCGAAATGAGTATGGAGCGGGTGTCTAAAACGATTCCTGATTCGATTGTCCATGGGGTGAGCATTACCCCGATGCCAATAAGGCCTAAAATCAGGCCGCTGAGAATCTGCCAGACCCAGTGCGGTCGGCGTTGCAGTTTGTGGGTGGTAAGATCAAAGATTGCTGCCGCTGCAAGCAGGAAGGCTATGTTTTGTAATACAGGTAACGGAATCATAGGCCCTGTTCCTTATATAAATCAGATCTGTGAAAAAATCAAAACAGAACAGGAAAACAACAGGGATATTTACTAACCAGGACTTTACGAGCGAAAAGAATAAGGGCGGCGACCTGTTCTGATCGCCACCCGGTTATGGTCAGTTGGCTGCGAGAGCCCGTTCAAGTCTTGACGCAACTTCAGGCCAGTTGATGACGTTCCAGAAGGCGTCGATGTAGCTGCCGCGCTGGTTCTGGTATTTCAGGTAGTAAGCATGTTCCCAGACATCCAGGCCGAGAATCGGTATGCCTTTGCGGTTGCCGACATTCATTAGCGGATTATCCTGGTTGGCAGTCGAGGTGATGAACAGGCTGCCGTCTGTGTCGACACACAACCATGCCCAGCCACTGCCAAAGCGGCCAGTTGCGGCTTTTTTGAATTCTTCCTTGAATTTTTCAAAGTTTTCAAAAGCGGCGTTGATCTTTTCGGCAAGCTTGCCCTGAGGCTCACCGCCGGCCTTTGGTGCCATCACCCGCCAGAACAGGTCATGATTGAAATGCCCGCCGGCATTGTTGCGCAGGGCTTCCGGCCAGCTGGCGATTTCGGCAAGAGCTTCATTCAGACCACGTTCGAGAAAGGTGGTGCCTGAAGCAGCCTTCAGCATGTTGTCATAATAGGCGCGATGATGGCGGCTGTAATGGATTTCCATGGTCTGGGCGTCAATATACGGTTCCAGCGCATCAAAAGCATAGGGGAGGGGAGCGAATTCCGGAACTGCCGGCTGTGCCTGCAGACAGGTTACTGTTAAGAGTGCAGTGATAACTAGAAACAGGATTTTTTGCATTTTTTCCTCCTTAAATTTTATGGATCTTCAGCAAATATAATTGAATGCCTTGAGTTTTTCCATTACAAATTCGAGAACACGGAATGACGGCAAAACTACAGATTCAACTTTGACAGAGGAGTGGTTTGTTTTAGTATTTTTTTTGTTACGCGAATGTACCTCCGCCCTTTGTAACAGGCAGATGACAAAAAAACAAAAAAAATCTGGTTCCGTGCATTGACAATGCCGCTGAATTTCTATAAGCTGAAGCGCTGGAGAGAAAATCTTTGCTTTAGTCACACCCATTTTTCTGGTGCGCTTTAAGACATTGGTTTTCACGGTTGTACCGAAAGGGCAATCATGTATGGCCCGGAGGTTTAACTCCTGGCAGAATGTAGTATGTCGAAAGGGGACAGGTAGTGAAGAAGTTTTTTGTATTTTTTGTAATGATGGTAATGTTGACCGGTGTTGTTTTTGCTGGTGAACTCGAGCTCAAAGATGCCAAAGGCAGCGGGCTCAAGGTAATTTCCCACAAGATGGGTGGTCAGGGCGAAATGACCATGCGCATGAGCTGCTCGCTCGACAAACTGTATTTTTATGATGCAGAAACCCCCAAGGGAAGCTTCACTGTCATGTATTCACCCGAATTCTTCTTCGGCGGCGAATACGGCGCCCCTCAGCTCCCCGTCATCACCAAACTGATCCAGATTCCGTTTGGCGCCAATTTCAGAATCGAAGTGAAAAGCTATGACACCCAGGAATACAACCTGGCTGACTATGGCGTTTCCACCCGCATTTTCCCGAGACAGCCTTCTGCCCCAAAAGACGGTTCAGAAGTTCCTTTTATCTATGAACAGTCTGCCTACGTTTTCAAAGGCTTTCATGGCCAGCAGCTGACCTGCATCAAAGACATCGGTGTAATGCGCCACATGCGCCTTGCCCACCTGACCATCGCTCCGGTTAAATACAACCCGATCGAAAATAAAATCGTTGTTTACAACAACATCGAATTTGAAGTTGTCATGGAAAACGCTGATATGAGCAAAACCAGATCCGAACATGAAAGCCTCTGGTCACCGGCTTTCAGCTGGATGGAATCGCTCGTCGTCGTTCCCGAAGCCCTGCGCTTTGGCGAAAGAAATGCCGTTCAGAGCTACCTGATCGTTGCTGATCCGGCTTTCAAAGATGCTCTCGCCCCCTTCGTCGCCTGGAAAACCCAGAAGGGTTTCAAGGTTCAGGTCGTTTATGCTGACCAGTTCGGCACCGGTGCTGCCTTTACTGCCGCCCTGAAAGAATATATCCATAACCTTTACAATAATCCGACCGCTGATATGCCGGCTCCGAGCTATGTGCTCTTTGTTGGCGACAATGAAAAGATTCCGGCTTTCAAAGGCCAGACCAACACTCACATCACTGACCTCTATTATGCAGCCGTAACCCCCGGCGATTTCCTGCCTGACATTCTCACCGGCCGCTTCTCAGCCAGTGACCTCAGTCAGCTGCAGCCCCAGATCGACAAAACCCTCGAATACGAAAAATTCCAGTTTGCCGATCCTTCCTTCCTCGATGACGTAGTTCTCGTCGCCGGCTGGGATGGCAGCTGGGCAAGAAGCCACGGCTGGCCCCACATCAACTATGCCAAAAAATACTACATCAACGAAGAAAAAGGTTTCAGAAATGTAGCCACCTACCTGTCAGCCGGTTCACATCAGAACGAAGCCAAAATCGTCGCTGATGTCGCCAAGGGCGCCTGCTACGTTAACTACACCGCTCACGGTTCTCCGACTTCATGGGCTGATCCGAGCTTCAGCATCAGCAACATCATGAATCTCGGCAACAAAGGCAAATACCCCTTCGTTATCGGTAACTGCTGCATCACCAACAAATTCGAACTGGCCCAGTGCTTCGGCGAAGCGTGGCTCAGAGCCAAAGATGCCGGCGCTATCGGTTATGTTGGCGGCTCGAACAACACCTACTGGGATGAAGATTTCTGGTGGGGCGTTGGTCTGCATGCCATCGTAAAACCCAACAATGACGGCGTTCCCCCGCTCAAGGAAAAAACCGGCCCCGGCGCTTTCGAAGCTCTGTTCGAAGGCAATGGCACCTCTAATGCTGGTTTCATGATGGCCGGTAACCTGGCTGTTGAACAGTCGAATTCAAGCCGCAAGCAATACTACTGGGAAATCTACCACCTCATGGGCGACCCCGCGCTGAAGACCTTCATGGGTCAGCCGAAAGCCATGAGAGTCAGCTTCGACAACGAAATCAACGCCAGAACCACTTCGGTTAAAGTTAACGCTCCCGCCGGTTCTTATGTTGGTATCAGCGCCAACGACACTCTGCTGGGCGCCGCTTTCGTTGATGCCGACGGTTCTGTCGATGTTAACCTGAGCTCTGTTCCGGCCAATGGCGAAGCAATGGTGGTTGTAACCGCCGCCAACGCCATTCCGTTCATGGGCAAAATCAACATCCGCTGATCTGATTGTCTGATTGACCGGGTGATACTCGATGAAGCAAGGCATCGATGTATCACCCGGTTTCTCTTTTCCAGGCTTGTGTTTTGCCGCCGCACCGTTTAAACTGCTTCGCTCTCTGGTCGTTCAATTTTAATCACGAGGTTTCTGCATGATAGTCATGAAATTTGGTGGCAGCTCAGTCGCCAATGCCGAAAGAATCAGACATGTTACCGACATTATAAAAATGTTTCTGGCCGAACGACCGGTAATTGTCGCCTCAGCCATGGGAAAAACCACAGACAACCTTCTTGCAGCCGCCGAAAGAGCTGTAAATGGCAAGGTATGCATCGAAGAAATCTGTAATCTGCATTACTCGGTCGCTGCTGAACTGCAGATCGGGACTGCAGAGATCCGCAGCCTGCTCGATGAACTGCAGAAGCTCCTCGAGGGTATCTCACTGATTCGCGAAGTATCACCGCGCACTAAAGACTATCTGGTTTCTTTCGGAGAACGGCTGTCGGTAAGAATTCTGGCAGCTCACCTCAGCAGATCGGGTATCAATGCAAAATTTTTTGATGCTTTCGATATCGGCTTCGTCAGTAATTCTGATTTCACCAATGCTGAACTGCTTGATGAGAGCTATAACCGAATCGGCGAAGCGTTTTCAGCTCTGCAGTCCGACTACGCATATACCCCGATTGTCACCGGTTTTATCGCCAAAGATCACAATGGCGCTATCACAACCCTCGGGCGAGGCGGAAGCGATTTGACAGCTTCGGTACTGGGCGCTGCCCTAAAAGCCAGAGAAATCATGGTCTGGAAAGACGTCGACGGCATTCTTACCACCGACCCTCGGGTTGTACCCGTTGCTCAGCCGGTTAAGAACATTTCGTTCGAAGAGGCAAGCGAACTGGCATATTTCGGAGCAAAGGTTCTACACCCACGCTCGATGCTGCCGGCCATGTCCAGGAATATTCCGTTCAGAGTCAAGAATTCATATAATCCATCTCACCCCGGCACCCTCATTTTGAGCCGATTTGACGACAAAGACGAACTGTTGCGGGTTCTGACCCTGAAGAAGAATGTTACGCTCGTCGACATTGTTTCAACCCGAATGCTTGGCCAATATGGCTTTCTGGCGAGGGTTTTTCAGATTTTTGATGAACAGAGAATTTCGGTCGACATGCTTGCCACCAGCGAAGTCAGCATTTCGCTGACGCTCGACAGCCGCAATGGCCAGCTCGATGGTCTGAAACGGGAGCTCGAAAAAATAGCCAACGTCGGCATCAAGACTGGCAAAACCATCATTACCATGGTTGGTAACGTCAGGCACTCTTCTGAAATTCTTGAAAAAACCTTTAAAGTGCTGAATAACAAGGGTATTAACGTTCAGATGATTTCTCAGGGTGCGTCAAAAGTTAATATCAGTTTCATAGTCGATGACGCTCAGGGTGAAACCTGTGTTCAGGAACTCCACCGGGTCTTTTTTGAAAGCGCACCGTCGCAGGCCTGAAAAAATACGGAGAAGCACATGCAGTATAATTTTCCATTGAGTCACAGTCAGCTTCTTGAACTGACACAGAAGCACCTTACACCTTTTCACATCTATGACGAGAGCATGATGAGGGGCAACGCTGCCAGGTTGAATAGTATTTTCGGCTGGATGCCGGGTTTTATAAATTATTTTGCCGTTAAGGCGCTTCCTAACCCATTCATACTTAAAGTTCTCAAAGAATGTGGCATGGGTGCTGACTGTAGTTCGATGGCAGAACTGATTCTTGCTGAAAAAGCCGGTATAACTGGTGAAAGTATCATGTTCTCTTCGAACAATACGCCGGCAGAGGAATTCGCTGCTGCGGCCAAGCTCGCTGCAATTATTAATCTCGATGATATCAGCCATATTGATTTTCTCGAAAAGGTATCTGGAATGCCGGAAATTCTCAGTTTCAGATACAACCCGGGCCCCCTGAAGGACGGCAACGTCATTATCGGCAGCCCTGAAGAAGCCAAATACGGCCTGACCCGCCCCCAGATCATCGAAGCTTATCGGATTGCCAGAGAAAAGGGTGTTAAGCGCTTCGGGCTGCACACAATGGTTGCTTCGAATGAATTGAACGAGGAATATCACATCGAAACCGCCCGGATTCTCTTTGAGCTGGTTGTCGAAATCAGCCAGAAGACCGGCGTTAGCATCGAATTTGTCGATCTTGGCGGCGGTTACGGTGTTCCTTATCGCCCTGAAGAAAAAGAACTCGATCTTGAGATGATTTCACAGGGCATAAAAAGCGAATACGACAGACTGATAGCAGCGAATGGCCTTTTCCCGCTAAGGATTGTCATGGAAAACGGCCGCATGGTTACAGGCCCTTATGGCTGGCTGGTGGCGCGCGTACGCCATCTGAAGCATATCTATCGTGATTACGCTGGTCTCGACGCCAGCATGGCCAATCTGATGCGGCCCGGAATGTACGGTGCCTATCATCACATTACTGTGCCCGGGAAAGAGCAGTTGCCGCACGATCATAAATACGATGTGACCGGCTCATTATGTGAAAACAATGATAAATTTGCTGTAGAACGCATGCTGCCTGAGCTTGAGCCCGGTGATCTCGTGGTTATTCACACAACTGGTGCGCATGGGCATGCAATGGGTTTTAATTACAACGGCCAGCTGCGCTCTGCTGAACTGTTGCGACGCTGTGACGGGAGCGTTGTCGAAATCAGGCGCGCCGAAACGCTTGAAGACCACTTTGCCACCCTTGATTTTGCTCGACTCAAAAGCTTCTGATATTTTATAAAACTTATTTTTGGGGAATTACCCAACAGGCTGCAGAATTCTGTTGTCTGTTGGGCAATGAAGTGCTATAAAGCTTCTGAGCGAAATTCAGGAGCTTGTTATGATCAGGTTGCTGGCCGTATTTTCAATATTTGTTTTTTTCTCAGGCTTTCAGACGGTTCTGGCCGAATCTGAAGCCGACATCGAGTTTGCCGCCGTTCCCGAAACCCATGAGATGGTTTATCATGACCCGGGAAAATGGCAGCTCGAACTTGAAAAGGATATATTCTTTTCGATCAACGGGGTTGTTAACCCGCGCTATTTTACCGGAGAAATAAACCAGGAAGAGCCGCCGGTCAGCAATTATCTTGAAAACGATGACTTTGAAAGTATGACAGCTTTCTATCTGGAGAAAAGCCTGATTAAAAAGGGCATGCAGGCCTTGATGCTTACTGCGACCGCAACAATTCCGGTTGAGATAAGCGAATTCTATTTTGAAATTATGAACAGCGCTTTTTGTTTCAAAGTTCCAGACAATTCTGGTGAAGAAAACCAGCCATCTTTACTGGTTGCCGCCGAAAAAGCGCCGTTGGTACAGGTCATACCGCTTGTCGATACCGACTTTGCTGAAGCTGAAACTCGTTTGCAGAAGTTTTTTGCTGCAGATAAAAGCTTTATTCCGCTGACTTCTTCAAGTTCAGCGGCACAGAACCTCACCGGGCCTGAACTGGAAAAATTCATTGCAGACCATCTGAAGTTAAAAAAGATCAGCGGTTTGTCAGAGACTGGCTTTGAAAAGGTCAGATTTGTCAGAGGCGGTTTCAGCGTCAGCGAAGAATATGACGAAGAATTCACATCTGTTTTTCTGGCCGATGGAAGCTGCAAAGTGCTGCCAAACTACACGCTTTATTCAGTATTCAAGGCAAACGGAACTCTCTATTTCTGGGGAATCTGGAACTATCCTGAAACCGGCTGGTGTGATTTTCAGATTTTCAAACTGGCTGCCGGTGGTCTGACACAGGTTTTTACCGACAGTTCTTTCTCTAACTAAAGGCGGCAGGGGTGCAGCAAAAAGCATTCGTTTGCCCGGAAATCGGATATAACAGATGGACCGTCATGATTTTTCCCGATTAAGGCAGCGTTTTAACAGTTATGTCGACACATTTCGTGATGTCGATGCTAAACTGCACCCGATGATGGAGCTCAAGCTGCAGCACTCTCTTCGAGTTGCCGATGAAGCCCGGGAAATTGCAACCGATCTGGAATGGGCGGAGTCAGATGTGGTTCTGGGAGAAGCCATCGGTCTCTTTCATGATGTCGGCCGATTTCTGCAATATCAGAAGTATCAGACCTACTATGACCCTAAGTCAGTTAATCATGGCTGCCTCGGCTTTCAGATTCT
>JAKQKW010000082.1 GCA_029560455.1 Candidatus Rifleibacteriota bacterium | reverse complement strand
TCCCCCTGCTCATTCTCACAGTATAGATCATAAACGGCGCGGCGGTCGGCTTCGGAACGGCCGAGATGCTCGTTTTTGAGGTAGGTGAGTGTTTTGATGCGACCCTGCTCTTTCTTCAGGAGCTGGTTGAGAAAGTCGATCAGCAGGTCTTTGTTATACTCCTCACCAAACAGCTTCTTGAAGCCGAAGTCGGTAAATGGATTGAGATAGGTTGCCATCTGCATTGAAACACCTCGCTATGGGCTTTCATTATATCATTTTTTTTGTTTTCGTTATATTGCGGTTCGGGCCGGCGGTGCCTGATGATGTGGGCCTGAAGATGATTATTTCATGGTTCGGCGGCGAAGATGGTCAGCAGCAGTTCGGCGTCGTCGAGCAGGCGATATTCGGGGCTTTTTCCCGATAATTTGCGGCTGTGGGAAATGATAATCGGCACGCCTTCGCCCCTTTTGTCCATGATGTGGGTGCGCAGCAGCTCGTAATTGGCAGGCTCGACCGGGCATTTGGCCAGCAGTGAGGTCAAAAGTTCATTGCGCGCCGACTGACGCTCGGAAAGGCTGGCGATCGTCATGGTGTTTGGAATCGTACCGGGCGAGTAAAGCTCGAGTCGGTCAGAAAAAAGGTGCAGCCTGATTTTCGAGCCGTAAATCGAATAATCACGATGGGCAACCGCATTGGGGGGAGATATGGGGACATCTTACTTATCTCTTCCCTGGTGTCCAATTTTATTTTACCAGTCCAAAGTCGAGTGGCAGCATAATTTGATGCTGGTTATATGATTGTTGCAATGAGCAGAATATGGTATGGTGTGATAAGTTGCGAGCTGTCCGGCGCTGGCGTATCTGATGCTTTTTTCGGTATAAACATGGAGAATGTCTTTTGATATGTTGAAAAGATTGGCCCTGAGCGGTTTTAAGTCGATTAAGACGATGGAGATAGAGCTTAATTCCTTGAATATCATGATCGGCGCAAATGGTGCCGGAAAAAGCAATATCATTTCATTCTTCAAGATGCTGAACGAGATGATGGCGGATCGTTTTCAGCAGTATGTCTACGTTTCCGGTCGCGCTCAGTCCCTTTTGCATTTTGGTTCAAAAGTGACGCCACAGATGGAAGCAGCACTCGACTTCGAAGTCGAAAACGGGCTTGTCTGCTATCAAATGCGACTGTTTCACGCTGCGGGTGACTCTCTGATATTTGCCGAAGAAACCTTGAGTTTCCTGCAAACCGGCTTTTCTGCGCCAAGAGTTGACGAACTGGGCACCGGTCATCTTGACATACGGTTTTTGAAGCAGGAAAAAGCAAGTAACGTTTTTTTCACAACCATGCTGGATTTGTAGGGGATATGGGGACAGCTTGGTGAGAGCGCGGAAATTATGTTGCTTTGGTCAGGCGGGTATTTATCGTGTGCCAGAATCTTGAAAAGGCTTCTGTTTTACCTTCAAAATAATCTTCGAAGAACCCCGGGGTTTTCAGAGGTGCCGGGTAGGAATAACGCTCGCCGTCTTCGCCGTATTCTGTAATCCAGTTGTCCGGTTCACTGTTGTCGATAATCTCGAAAAGTTCTGCCGGATAAAGATATGGTCTGCCCATATCGTTAAGGATGCGGTAATCATCAGCCTCGATGCCTATGACAAAATAAGGCTGACGAGGTGAAAGATCTGCATAATCAACATTTTTTCTTTTCAGTTTGACAATCATGATTTCTTTACTGCGGGTTCGTTCCTGCCAATGTTCTTTCATGGTTCGGCGGCGAAGATGGTCAACAGCAGTTCGGCATCGTCGAGCAGGCGGTATTCGGGGGGCGATATTTAACAATTCACTGAGAATTGCTGGTTAAAACCAGATGCAACAAACAGTCAGGCAGCTTTAAGTTTGAGTAACCTGGCCTGAGTCGTTTCCAGGACGGAATCACGTAAAAAACCACTGGCGTTTATGATTTCTATCCCAATCAACTCGCCGGCTTCGTTCAATTCAGCTGTTATGTTTGGGCTGATTTCAATGCTGTCGGTTTCCCTGTCGTCGGAAATTACCAGGTGCAAGATGTCTTCTTCTTTGAAATAGGTCATTTTCGGTTTATCCATGCGTAAATCTCCCGGTTTTCAGCCTGAATTTTATCTGTTGTCTGCTGGTAGCATGAACGGTAACCGGTGTTATCCGGTTTTCATCGCATTCATACGGAATCATGACAAGCCGGTTATCGTGCTTGCCAACAACTACATTTCTGCCGGTAGAAGAATCAATGTATCTTTCGGTTGAATATCTGATGACTTCTTCAAGCACAGAAGTTTCGTAACCTCTTAGCTTTGCCCGGTATTTGAGATATTCTGTCCAGATTATTTCGAATTTGTTTTCTGGCATAACTCGTCGCAGTATAACTCAGGATATACCCTTGAGCAAGCTGTTATTGAGACCGAAAAAAGCAGCGCTAATTTTTGGATCGGAGGTTATGGGTTCCCCCGCGGTCTGCAGGTAATCGGCGTGATAGCAGAAAGTGTAGCCGCTGTCATTTTCGGTAAGCGTGCCGGCTGGCCGGTCGTGAACCATAACCTCAGCCCTTTTCATTCATCAGCCTTTCGCGGTCGACGGGCACCGCCCCGAGTTCGAGGCCGAACATGAACAATACCTGATTTACTTTGGCAACCTGAACCGTCGACTTGCCCTGTTCGAGTTCGCGAATGAAACGCAGGCCGACCCCGGCCTTCTGTGCCAGTTCCTGCTGGGTAATTCCCAGAGCTTTGCGGCGCTCTTTAACTGTTGCGCTGATTCGATTGCTGATCATGTATAAATTGTACCTCTTCGGGTATATATTGTCCAGTTTATAACTTTTTATACCTTTTCGGGTATAAAAAGTTGGTTGGCAGGATATGAGGATAGGGAGGATATGGGGACAGCTTACTTATCTCTTGCCTGGCGTCCACTTTTATTTTACCAGTCCATGAAATCATTATAAAGCAGGCGATTTCTGATAGCAAACCCGTTTGCTTATTGATTTTTATTACCACCCTGTGTAGACTTGAATGCGATTAATGATAGCAGGAGAATAGCAGAGCCATGACAAGTATGCTTAAAAAGGCCTTTGAGGAAGCTGCAAAATTACCGGAAATCGAACAGAATGCCCTTGCCAGATGGGTGCTCGAAGAGCTCAAATCAGACCGGAAGTGGGACCAGCAGTTTGCCGAGTCTGAAGACATTCTGGCAGAACTTGCCCGCGAGGCACTGCAGGAAGAATCAAATAACGCGACAACAGATCTGGACGAAGACAAATTGTGATTTCAAAAGCCACGAGCAGATGCACTATCGAGAACTGCCGGAAGAAATCAGACTGGTCGCGAAAAAAGCATATTCTGTTTTCAAAAACGATCCCTGGTATCCGTCTCTTCATTTCAAGCCCGTTCATTCGGGCCTTCCTGTTTATTCAATACGTATCACTATAGATTACAGAGCTGTTGGCATTCTTCAAAACGGAAAAGTTATCTGGTTCTGGGTAGGAGCGCATTCTGACTACGACAAACTCCTCAGCAGTCTCAAAAAAAGTGGCTGAACCATCGCCTCTCGCTGATTATCGTGATCTGTCATCGGAGGCATTCACAACCTGATGACAGGTAAAGAAGCAAATTCGCATGAACGACGATAAAAATATCATCATTCTCGGTGCTGGCGGGCATGCGCCGGTGGTTATTGAAATTGCCCGGGCCTGTGGCTTTATAGTGACTGCCATTTACGACGATAACCCGGCCTCAGTCGGGAACAGCATCGCGGGAGTTGCAGTCGCGGGCCGCATCGCCGACCTGCCTGACAGCCTGACCGGCAACGCCTTTATTGCCATTGGCAACAATGCCGTGCGCCGCAGTCTTTGCGAACGCTTTGCCGGTCTGACCTGGCCGGTTCTGGTTCACCCGCACGCCTGCGTGTCACCACTCGCCAGCCACGGTGCCGGCGCAGACGATCGAGCCGGCACCGTGGTGCAGCCAAACGCCGTTATCGGCCGACAGGTGATCATCAATATCGGCGCCTGTGTCGATCACGACACCAGGGTAGGTGATTACAGCTACATCGGCGCCAGAGTTTACGTGCCGGTTAACGCCGAAATCAGTTCAGATTGCCACCTGCGCCCCGGCTGCCTGCTGCCGTTCGCTGCCAAACTTCCGCCTGGCTCGGTCATCGGCTGATCTGT
>JAKQKW010000072.1 GCA_029560455.1 Candidatus Rifleibacteriota bacterium | reverse complement strand
CTTCTTTCTGCGCGACAAAAAAGCCGACCAGGCCTGATATCACCATACCTGATGCAATTTTGCCAGAGTATCAATTCACCACTGGGCAAAACAAGGGGTGCTTCTTAGACAGCTGTGTCTGAACAAAATGGCTTCAAAAGGAGAAAAACATGATCGAATTATGGAAAGAGGGTATTCTCAATGGCATCAATCCAGCATCTATAACCAGAGAGAAAATCGAAAAAATCAGCAAAGAGCTTGTCGAGCAGGGTTGTTTATCAGAACAAGAAGGAAACGAGCTTATACATTCGCTGAACGAGCTGATCGAGCGTGAAAAAAACCTGGAATTGAAAATAGAGCCTGCAATCTTCAAAGTCCTCACCAAATTCGATGTTGCAAGAAAAGAAGATATAAGAAAGCTTGAAAAAAGAATTGCAGCACTGGAAAAAGAAAAAATCACCAATTTTGCCAGAATGAACGCAAACGAAATCTGATTGGCAGGACTTGAAATATATTTTCAGAGCAACCACACCAGGAGGAATTATCAAGTGAACAGCTATGTTAAAAGAATGAAAAAAATTGTGGCAAACACTTTGCGGGTCGATGAAAAGCAGGTCACAATCGAAACAGACCTGAGAGAACTCGGCGCCGACAGCCTCGATATCGCAGAGCTTTTAATGGAATTCGAAGAGCATTTTGAAATATCAATTCCAAACGAAGATACTGCTGAGTTTTTGTCGCTTAAGACAGCGATTGATTACATTACAGCAAAAAAAGCTGAGCATTCTAAAGGAACATACGGTAGCTGAAACAACTCAAATAGTTTTTGCATAACAATTCTCACCTCTTGGCCAAAATGGAACGCATCTTCCCATGATAAGAGAGGTGTCGTGCATATCTTAATCAACGGAAGTTCAGACCATGAAAACAATATCATCACTTACAGCCCGAATTCTAATAGTAACCTTATCAGTCATTTTTGCAGCTTCAACAGTACAGGCAGATACTCTTGCCAGTCTGATCGACAAGGCACTTGAGCGAAATATCAGTCTGCAGATTTCTGATCTTGAGATCGAGCGAAGCTTCATTGATCAGAAAACATCTGATAATGCGCTGATTCCTGATGTAAATTTTATTATCAACAGAACCAGCAAAGATTTCAAAGACGATTACCAGAAAAAAAGCCCGACCAGCATCGATAAAATGATGACTTACTCGCTCAAGCTCACCCAGAGTTACCCTGGGCTGGGCAGAATTCCTGCCATACAAAAAGAAATCACGCGACTGAAAACCGACCTCAAAAAAACATACAAAGACAACCAGAAAGTTGACGTGCTGCGCAGACTGACCCGCATCTATTTCAAACTGGTTCGCGATCAGGAACTTATTAAAATTCACGAAACCGACCTGATACTGATCGCCGCCCTGATGAAGGTTGCCAGGCTCAACGAAGAACTCGGGCTGGTATTGCATAACGATGTTCTGAGAATAGAGGTTGAACAGCTTAACTCGAATACCGAGCTGATAAAAACCAAAAACAGTTTCGAAAACCTCAGATATGATCTGGCAAATATTCTTGATGTTCAAAATCCTGCAGCAATAGAACTCGAACTGGCGAGAAGTCTCAAATTCCAGACCGGCAGCTATAACAGTGAGATACTTCTGCCCGAGTTGTTCAAGATAGACAACGATATCAACATTGCCAGAACCGACCAGACTATTCTGCAAAAAACCGTACAGGCGGCGCGAAGCGCTCATCTACCAACACTTAGTCTCGATGCTTCCTGCAACTACGGTCGTGAAATTGGCCCAATAGAAGGCACCAAAGACTTTGCTGCAACTTTCATTCTGACAACACCGGTTTATAATGGCAACGACATCGAAAATGCCGTGCGCACGGCACAAAAGGCCGAAGAAATCGTCAGATTGAGAGTCCGCGATATTTCAAACAATAAAAAGGCAATCCTGGAAAAGGCGGTTGCCGATTATAACGAAGCTCTTTCCCGTATCAGCTTTGCCGAGAAAATGACCGAACAAAGCTATGAAAATATGCGCATCGTTTTTACACGTTATCAGGAAGGTGCATCTTCGATCGTCGAGCTTATCGATGCACAGCGCCTGCTCACGAATTCTTCCCAGACTGCTGTCAAAGCCTATTACGATGAGCGCGAACGTCTTGTCGAAATACTTCTGCTGCTGCACAAATTTGATGAACTCTACCTTACTGACCAGAACCCTTCGCTTCTCAATACCGATTTTCTTATGCAGGCTCTGAAACTTGGGGAAAGACCGCAAGAAACTCGTTGATAGAAAATAGCGAGGCCCCATTTTCATCAAAATTTCCTGCTTTTAGTTGCCTAATTTCACCAAAAGCTGCCCTGCATTTGGCTTGTCTTAGATTACAGAGACCTTTGATGGTGCTCAACATGCATTCGAAAAAACGACTTCTCCCGGTCATCACATTTATCAGTATTTTTTTTACATTCGTTCCAACTATGGCTGGGGCAAAAACGCCGGTTATTGGCCTTGCTTTAAGCGGAGGCGGAGTCAAAGGTTTTGCCCATATCGGCGTTTTAAAAGCAATTGAAAAAGCCGGCATCAAAATCGATCTTGTCTGCGGAACAAGTATGGGCTCAATTATTGGAGCCTTATATGCTTCTGGCTATTCACCGGAACAGATTGAGAATCTTGTTGCAGAAGAAGACTGGGCGAAAATCATGAATGACCATGTTTTTCGCCGACGCCTAGACCACTTTGAGAAAAAAAATGACGGACAGTATTCTTTTAGAATTCAGGGAAAAATGACTGAAGCTGGATTGATCAAAGGTCAGAGAATCACAGATCTTCTCTGCCGGTGGTTTTCACCGGTACACGAATGTGAGGACTTTTTCCAGCTGCGAATTCCTTTTTCTTGTATCGCAACCGATCTTGAAACTGGCAAACCCGTGAAGCTGAGTAAAGGGTTTCTTCCAGAAGCCTTAAGAGCAAGCATTTCATATCCTTTTGCTTTTACCCCTGTTAAACTGGATGGGAAACTTCTTGGAGATGGAGGAATTGCACGCAACCTTCCTGTTTCCGATTTAAAGGAAGCCGGAGCAGACATAATAATTGCAGTGAATGTAGGCTCCTCACTTTATACCAAGGAACAGATCAATTCGATTCCCAGAATTCTAGAGCAATGTATTTCGTTCTTTGGCGAGCAGGATCTGGAAAAACAAAAGACACTATGCGACATACTTATAGAGCCTGATGTAAAAGGTTATTCAACTTTTTCATTCGACAGTATTCAGGCAATCATAGCTATTGGCGAACAAGCAGGGAAAAGCAACATGTCGCAGCTTAAAAAAATCGGAAAAAAGCATGCAGATATGCAGAACATCAAAGCATTCCTTCCTGATCTTGACCGCCACAGGAGAATATTATTCAAGGAAATTAAAATTTCAGGATTAAGCCAGACTCGCCAGAACTTTGTTTTCGATCGTATTGGAGGCAGGCAATTTCGCAGCCTCAACCTAGACGAGATTCAGAATCTTTCGCAAAAAATTCTTGGAACTGGTTTGGCAAACCTTATCAGCTATAGAATTTCTTCAACTCCTGAAGGCAAAATCCTCACTTTCGTTGTAAAAGAGACCGAACAGTTTGAAAGCAATTTTGGCCTGCGCTACGATGTCGACAGGGGGACTGCTATAAAAACCAGTTTTCTGATGAAAGATCGCTTCCTGGTCGGCGGCAGATCGAGTATTGAGAGCGTAATCTCACAACGCCCCAGGTTTCTTTTCAGAGAATATGTTCACGAGTTCAAAGATCTTGGACTGGGAGCAGAGCTTGAGCTGGGCTATCAGAAAAATCAGGTTTCCACAAATTATGATTTTACCAATCAGCTGAAGTATATCAGCTCCGTTTTTTCCGGCAGTTTTTCGCTGAACAAGAAGGTTTCTGAATCAGGACAAATCGGTTTTGGTGCCCAGAAAAAGATCGGTTTTGCTAAATACCGGCATACCCCTGCCGGAATAAATGAGCATGACTACGAATATTCGTCTGTTTTCAGCTTCTTTTCTTCAGATACTCTGGACGACCCATTTTTCCCAAGTTCCGGCAGTCTCATGCAGGTCAATCTGAGTAAATTCATGAATCCTGGGCACTTCAGCAACGAGCGCAAAATAGAAGAATCAAATAAGTTTTCGGTGAATCTTTCGTCATATACCCCTCTTTCTTCAAAAACAACGGCTGGCATTATTTTTTTTGCTGGCACAATTACGGGAAACTCGCTTCCCGGCGACGAACTATTCTATCTTGGCGGCAAGAGAGTAGTTGATGGAACAAGCACCAATTTTGCAGGATTAAGATACCAGAAGCTTTCAGGAAAAAATATTCTGCAAACAGGTGCAGAATTAAGATTTACCCTGAAAAACGACCACTATATTCTGGGGCGGTGGAATACCGGAAAACTTTCTGAATCCAGCAACGATCTATTCTCAAGCAAATATATCAGCGGCGGTGAATTTGCATATTCTCTTGGAACGCCTCTTGGTGCAATAGAAGTATCGCTCGGCTCAAATGACTTCGATCATAATCTTCGTCTGCAGGCAAGCCTTGGAAACTCTTTCTGAAACTTTCAAACAGATACCCGTCTTATAAAAAACATGTGCTCCCGGAGAATTCTCCGGAGACGGTTTAATTTCAGAAATTTTCAAAAAAGTCCTGATTGTAGAAAAACCCATTATCTGCTTCTGCAAAAAGGTTGATAAAGAGACAACTATCGAAGCTATCAAGGCCGGAGCTGATTCTCTCAAAAAAGGTCTGGAAAGCCACCGGTGATCAGCATCTTCAGCTCAGCCCCTCCCCCAAAAAAACAAACACTTGGCAAAATGACCAAATATCTGCTTGACATCGTAAACATATTTGGCCATATTGCCAAATAACCAGACAACACCGAGGTAATTTGTGAACCAGCAACAGCGGCATCTGATAGAAGCTAAAACCGTAGTGTTAAAGGCTCTTGCGCACCCAACCCGCCTCTACATCATAGAAGAACTCGCGCAGGGCGAAAAATGTGTCTGCGAATTTGTCGACGCGGTCAAAGCTGATTTCTCGACCGTGTCAAAGCATCTGCTGGTCTTGAAAAACGCCGGCCTCGTCGAAGACGAAAAACGCGGGCAACAGGTTTTTTACCGCCTGCGCATGCGCTGTCTGCCTGATTTTATCAGTTGTATCGGCACTGCCGTCGCCGACGACGCCAGACATAAGGTTTCGCAGCTCACCCCTGAACTTTCGGTGCCGAAGCCAAAGAATAAACGGAGCAAACACACATGAACTACTGGAAACATGAATGGAAAAGCTTTTTAACGATAACGGTCATATTTTTGATCTGTTATTACCTGCCGGTCGGCACACCCCGCTTTGACAATGCGGTTCTCGAAGCTTTTCACCTGGTAAAATGGTATGCGCAGGAACACGTATTGCTGTGCCTGATACCGGCCTTCTTCATCGCCGGCGCCATCGGCGTTTTCGTCAGCCAGGCTTCGGTCATGAAATATCTCGGCGCCAAAGCCAACAAAATACTGGCATACGGCGTTGCCGCCGTTTCCGGCACGATTCTCGCGGTATGCTCATGCACAATCCTGCCGCTTTTTGCCGGCATTTACCGCATGGGTGCCGGTCTTGGCCCGGCCTGCGCCTTTCTTTACTCCGGCCCCGCCATCAACGTGCTCGCCATCGTTCTGACCGCCCGTATTCTTGGCCCGGAACTGGGCATGGCCCGTGCTTTCGGAGCTGTTTTTCTCAGCGTCTTCATCGGCTATTCCATGCACCTGCTGTTCCGCAAAGAGGAAGAAGCCAAGGCCGCAGCCCAGATGCTTATGCCTGAGCCTGAAGTAAAAAGAACTCTCTGTCAGAATTCGCTGTATTTTGCCTCGATGGTCTTCGTTCTGGTCTTCGCCAACTGGGGCAGGCCACAGACTGAAACCGGCCTGTGGGCCAATATCTATCAACAGAAATGGGTTCTGACCTCAATATCAGGCTTTGCGCTCGGCGTCATGCTGGTGGGCTGGTTTGGTCTGAAAGCCTGGAAGGCCATATTAACAGGCGCTGCCGTTGCCGGCACCGGTTACATGTTTCCTGAAACGCCGCTCGCCGCATTCACTGTCGGCACTTTCGGCCTGAGTATATTCACCAGCACTGACGAAAGCGAGCTTGGAGAATGGTTCAGCTCGTCTTATGATTTTGCGAAGCAGATTCTGCCGCTGCTGCTCGCCGGCGTTGTCGTTGCCGGCGTTCTGCTCGGTCGCGTCGGCAACGAGGGCCTTATTCCATCAGAATGGATCAACGCGGCAGTCGGCGGCAACTCAATCATGGCGAATTTTCTTGCTTCGTTTGTCGGCGCTTTCATGTATTTTGCGACCCTGACCGAAGTGCCGATACTTCAAGGCCTGATCGGCAGCGGCATGGGAAAAGGCCCGGCCTTAGCTCTGCTGCTGGCCGGCCCGGCGCTGAGCCTGCCGAACATGCTGGTTATCCGCAGCGTTCTCGGCACCAAAAAAACCGTTGCCTTTGTTTCTCTGGTCATAGTTTTTTCAACGCTGTTTGGCGTAATGTTTGGAACATTTTTCAGTTAATGGAGGTCTTGTAACAATGAAAATTCAGATTCTCGGAACCGGATGCCCGAAGTGTCACAAACTGGCTGCAGAAGCCGAACAGGCTGCGAAAGAACTCGGCCTGAGCTATGAGCTGATAAAAGTTACAGACATAAACGAGATTATGGGTTTTGGAGTAATGATTACCCCGGCTCTGGCCGTTGACGGCAATGTTAAATTTGCTGGCAAGGTGCCTGGTGTTGAAGAAATCAAAAAACATCTCAAATAAGGAGACACACAATGTCTGAAGTCTGTGCCTGCGGCGGGAATCCTGCTTTACTATACACATGCTCCGGCGCTGCCGATGTCGGCGAACTGGCAGATCTTGCTACCAGACAACTCAGTCGCAGCAAAAAAGGCGCGATGTCGTGCCTTGCCGGAATCGGTGGCAATATCAGCGGCTTTATCAAAAGTACCGAAGGCGCTGACAAGGTGCTGGTGATCGATGGCTGCCCGCTTGGCTGCGCCAGAAAAACTCTTGAAGAAAAGGGACTGCAGAACTTCAAGCACCTTACTATCACTGAGCTTGGCTTTAAAAAAGGCCAGACAGAGGTCAGTCAGGTTTCGATCGACAAAGTCTGTGCCAGCGCCTCAGAATTGCTGGGCCTGTGCAAATAAGCCAAAGGAAACGTCATGAAACATACTGAAATCAACTTTTTATTGATCGCTTTTTTCCTGTTTTTCTCTACAGGATGCGGCAATGCCGCCCCGGAAACACCTGCTCCAGTTGCGCAGATAAACGCCAGCGCAACGATTATAGAGCCCGCTACAGCCAAAATGCCGCGCATAATTGACTTCGGCTCAAAACAATGCCAGGCCTGCAAAGCCATGGAACCGGTGCTTGAAAGCCTTGCGACAAATCATGCCGATAAGTTCAAAACCGAATTTGTCGACGTCTGGGTGCCGGAAAATCAGACTTTTGCCAAAAGCTACGAAATCAGTTCGATACCGACACAGGTATTTCTGAATGCCGAAGGCAAAGAAGTTTATCGCAATACCGGCTTTATCTCAGAAAAAGACGTAATTGCCAAGTTCACAGAACTGGGTCTGGTCTCAGCCGCAAACAGCACCCCGGAAGCATCATCTGCCAGTGAGACAGCAAAGACTGATGCCCCGGCCGATGAACCGATCGCCCCAAAAGAAGCGGCCGGAGAATAAATCCATGCAGCTCAGCGAAAACCACAAAAAACTGATTACCAATCTGCTTCTGGCATTTGTGCTGGTTTCGATCGGTTTTTCACTGGGCAGACACAGCGTGGTTTCGCGAACCGTCAACGGTGAAATGCTTGCCGCCAGCAATGGCGGCATGGTTTCGCCTGAGCGACTGGTTAAGATTTTTTACATGCACGCCACCTTTCGCTGTGTAACCTGCAACAGCATTGAAAGTAGGGCCAGAGAGCTGGTTGAACGTGATTTTTCTCAAGCCTGGAACCAGAAAAAAATCCTCTGGGAAGAGGTAAATTTTCAGGAAAACGAGGCACTGGCGAAAAAATTTGACGTTGCCGCCAGCTGTATAGTGGTTACAGTCATGCAGGGCAATGAAATAATTGAATTCAAGCGGCTCGACGAAGTCTGGCCACTGCTTGAAAAGCCGGCAGAATTCGATGTCTATGTTGCCGATGCAGTCAGAAGCGCCCTTGAAAAAACAGGTGGAGAAGGCAAATGACCTGGGTCAGCATAACTACTGCCGCATGGCTTGGCATTCTCACCGCCGTAAGTCCGTGTCCCCTTGCTTCGAATGTTGCGGCAATTTCATTTATCGGCCGTCAGTTTCACAGCAAAGCTGCCATACTCTTTTCAGGACTGCTTTACACAAGCGGGCGCACCGTCGCCTACCTGGCTCTGGGGGCCCTTCTTTCGTCTGGCGCGCTTGCCAGCGGCGAGCTTTCAAGATTTCTGCAGAAATATCTCAATGAGATTCTCGGGCCGTTGCTGATTGTTCTGGGAATGATTCTGCTTGGCCTGATTGGTTCGGGCATCAGCGTTCAGATGGCCGGCGAAGGAATCCAACAGAAAGCTTCACAGCACGGCGCCATTTACGCATTTCCGCTCGGCGTTCTATTTGCGCTTTCTTTCTGCCCGGTTTCAGCCGGTCTGTTCTTTGGCGCCCTGATTCCGCTTGCAGTTAACAACAATTCAGTTCTTTTACTGCCGGCATTATATGGCATTGGCACCGCAATTCCGGTAGTCATTTTTGCCTTTCTCATCGCCTTCAGCAGCAAATGGCTCGGAAAAGCCTTCAACAGCCTTAATAAGATCGAGTTTTACGTAAGAAGCGCCACCGGCATTATTTTTATCATCGCCGGTTTTTATTACGCTCTCACACATATTTACGGCATAAAATTTTACTGAAACGCCGGCCGTTACAGAAACAACAATAAAGTTTGAAAAAGACGAAAAACTGATTAAACTTAAAGACGAAGCTTAGTTTATACGCCTGGCAAAAAACAAGAAATCAGGCGGTCAGGAATGGCTGTTCATCGAAGTGAGATTAAAGCAGGCCAGCTTCACAGATAAAATACTGGAGTTTTTGAGGAGAAGGGTTCCAATGGCTCATCACACCGTAAAAGCCGGTTTTGCAGCATTGGTAGACAGATTGAACCTCTACCCGCAGGGTGCTCATGAATCTGATCTGCTCTACAAAATCCTGCAGATACTTTTCAAGGAAAAAGAAGCTGGCCTGGTAGCCGCTTTGCCGATAAAGCCATTCACAGCCAAAAAAGCTGGATTAATCTGGGGAATGTCGGAAGTGAAAGCCAGAAATATTCTGGAAAGCCTTGCCGACAAGGGCTTGCTGGTCGACATGGCGCATGGCAGAGACACCCTCTACGCACTTCCCCCGCCCATGGCCGGATTTTTTGAATTTTCTCTGATGCGTGTCCGTTCAGATATTGACCAGAAGGCTCTGAGTGAGCTGTTCTTTCAGTATCTGAACGTTGAAGAAGACTTCATCAAAGAGCTTTTTACCGAAGGCGAAACGAAACTGGGGCGGGTCTTTGTTAACGAACAGGCTGTCGCACAAAAGAGCAACCTGATGGTTCTCGATTACGAAAAGGCCTCAGAAGTAATCGAAACCGCTTCGGCACTGGCAGTCGGCATGTGCTATTGCCGGCACAAAATGCTGCATCTTGACCGGGCCTGTTCTGCGCCAATGGATATATGCATGACGTTCAATACAGCTGCCGACTCGTTGATCCGGCACGGCAATGCGAAAAGAATAAGCAAAAAAGAGTGTTTTGCTCTTCTTCAACAGGCCTACGACAACAATCTTGTTCAATTCGGCGAGAATGTCAGGGAAAAGGTAAACTTTATCTGTAATTGCTGCGGCTGTTGCTGTGAAGCCCTGCTGGCAGCCAAAAGGTTTGCCATTCTTCATCCGGTTCACACAACCAATTTTCTGCCTGAAATTATCAAAAACAAATGCGTCGGCTGCGGCAAATGCGTCAGGTTCTGCCCGGTTGAAAGCATAAGCCTGGTATCTGCTGAAGATCCCGAGTCGCCGCTGCGGAAAGTCGCCAGGATTAATGTTGATACATGCCTTGGGTGCGGCCTTTGTTTTAAAAATAGAGCGCGTGACTGCATCGATCTTAAAGCCAGAGATAAAAGAGTTATTACCCCGGTCAATGGCACACATTTAAGAGTTTTAATGGCTATCGAGAGAGGCAAATTGCAGAATTTCATCTTTGACAATCGTGTGTTATGGCACCATAGAGCTCTCGCCGCCGTTCTGGGTGCAATTTTCAGCCTGCCGCCGGTCAAGCGGATTCTGGCTAACAAGCAGATCAAATCAAGATATCTGGCATTTCTGTCAGAGCGATTTGAAAAACAATATTATCGCTGATAATCTGGCGATACAGAGATGATGGCCCTGAAAAGACAATAAACTGCAGAAAAATTCAAGAATCGGCAGATTGCCTCGACTTTTTTGACAGTTCGGAGTCCGGAGTCTGGCAGCAGTCAAAACTGCTCGTTCAATGCGGCTTTCATCAAAATGTTTCATCTTTAATTAAAGCAGCCATTTTTTGCGATTTATCTGCTATAATTTGCGTTAGAATTATTTCAGGAGAAAGTTTTGCAGCATTTTCGTCGCTGGTGCCGGGTTTTCGCATCACTGCTGCTGATTGTGGCAGTGGCAACACTGTTGCAGGGCGTTGGGCACGAAATTTTTCACGAAACCGGCAATCTGCATTCTCATGCCGCAACTGAGGCCTTTGCCTGCGGCTGCCATGCCGAAGACTGTCATTCAGACCACCACACCTGTTCAAGCCTCTCATGCAGCCAGGGTGCAAGTTTTATCAGTGCTGCCGGCTTCAATTTTCTTCACATCGCCACGATTGAATTTTTCAGACCAGACAGAAGCACATTCGCTCTGCCTCTTATAACAGAAGACTTTTTCAAACCGCCGATCAACCCCGCCTGCTGACTCAGAAACACTTTTTAACTGAAAAGCAAAGCGGAGGTATTTATGCGCATTTTTCTGCGCCGTTTCATTTTTATTCTCATTCTACAGGTTGTCTCATCGTCATGTCAGGCACTGACTCTGCCTGAAGCACTCGATACAGCCGAGCAGCACCCTTCATTGAAGCTGCACGGTCTCAACATCATCGCCCGTGAACTTGAAACAGTCGACGCATCGGCAAAAGGCCCGAGCAGTCTTGAAATTTCGACCGAAAACTTCGGCGGCAAATCAGGTTTTGATGAACTCGAAACCACGATTGAATTTTCTGTGCCGCTTCAGAATGCCCGCGTTGTCAGAGCAAAAAAAGCTCTGGCAGAAGCGCAGGTCGGCCTCAGCCATCTCGAAAAGGACGCCACCCGCTGGCTGATAATGAGCCAGGTTTCACGCGCCTTTCACCGGGCGCTGGTCATGACCGGTCTGGTTGATGAAGCCCGCGAAAACATCGAAAATGCCCAGAAACTGCTCGATGCCGCCA
>JAKQKW010000038.1 GCA_029560455.1 Candidatus Rifleibacteriota bacterium | reverse complement strand
TGTTTGGCAAGAAATCGTTCGGTATCATTCGCTCTTCGTTCCTGGTGAGCGAAGATGGCAGAATCTTGCAGACCTGGTACAAGGTCAAGCCTGAGCAGACTGTTCCACTGGCGGTTGAATTCGTTAAGGGTCTTGAGCACTGACTTATTGATAAAGACTGAGTTTCCGTTCGTGGCGGTGGCCATGAACGGAAATTCTTTTTTTGGGCGGCATTGCAAAAATGCCGATAATGTGAAAAAGTAAGAATCAGCAGAGAGTGCACGATGAAAAAACAGGAAATTGAATTCAAGGTTCTCGATATCATTGAACGCCTCGAAAAAGGCCAGCCGATCGAAGATGATACGGTCGAGCTCAAGGCGGAATGGCCGCGCGACCATTTTCGCGCGGCGCGCCGTATTGCTGCGCATGCCAATGCTGCCCGCGGTGAGCCGATAATGTGGTTGATCGGTATCGACGAAAAAAAAGGCGTGGTCGGGGCTGATTTCGAAGAGCTTTCGATCTGGTTCGCCAAAGTGCGTTCGCGCTTTGATCAGCTATTGGCGCCAAATCTCATCAGTCTTTCGGTTCCCTATAATGGCAAAACTGTGGTTGCACTGGTTTTTGAAACCGAGCGCAGCCCTTTCGTCATCAGAATTCCTGACAGTTCGGGTATCATAACTCACGAAGTTCCCTGGCGCGAAGCCAATTCGACGCGTTCAGCGCGGCGTTCCGATCTGATCAAGCTGCTTTACCCGACGCAAAAAAAGCCGAGTCTCGAGATTATCGATGGCAAGATCGAGTTGCAGCGGGCAATTGCCGGCATCAGCCAGTCAGGTTCCTATCAATGGAACCTCAGCATGAAGGTTTATGTCGTTACTTATTCTTCAGATACGCTGGTGATACCTTTTCATCGCTGTGAGATACTTTTTCGGCCGCAGGGGCGCCCTGACGAGAAGAAGTTCGAGAGTATCAGAATCGCGCCGCCGACATCTTATTCTACCCGCGGTCTCAAGGAAAAATCGCAGTCGCTTACGGTCAACAGCACTGAGCATGAGGTTCTCATTGACAAGGCCGGCATGACTTATCTGACGGCCGAATATTTTACCGATGAAAAGCCGGGTTCGCCGCTTTTTGGCGAAATCGAGGTCAAGGGCTGGCTGCGTGCGCATCATTCCGCCGAGCCGGTAAATTTTGAAGCTATTTTTGAGCTGCAGAGACGCGAGAGCGAAGAATCAGACCGCATGCTCGGCGAATGGCGCTTTGTCAGGCACGACAGCGAAACCGACTGATTTGTTGTCAGTTGTTGAATCGAAGAGCGCCATCCGCAGATTAC
>JAKQKW010000033.1 GCA_029560455.1 Candidatus Rifleibacteriota bacterium | reverse complement strand
TATGGGTAGCCGCATGAAGCCATTGAAAGTTCAGGGGACTTCTGAATAATGGTGACTTCTGCATGCTCGTCGAGGCGTCTGGCTCTGGCCGCTGCTTTTGGGCCTGCTGCCGACCCACCGATTACGATAATCTTTTTCATTCTGGTTCCTTTCTTTGCTGGCAAAACGTTCTGATTCAATACGAGTTTGCAGTTCAACTGCTTCTGGACTTCAGAGTAACAACCCGGCATCGCTTAAACACGATTGTTATGAGGGTAATATAAAGTAACTCTTTACTGATGACAAATATCTTTTTGTGGTTTTTCAAGCCCAGGTTATTGGCTTATGCTAAAAAGATTGAGCGAAGGCCGTTAATATTTTATAATACAGACCTGATTCTTGTTTAAAAGCAGAAATTTTATCAGGAGGGAAGTCATGCCACGCGGTGATGGAACAGGCCCATGCGGGAATGGTGCCGGCAGCGGCCGGCGAAATGGTTTGTGTCTGGAATCAGGCTATAGCGATCTGTCAATTGTTGTCGTCAGGCTGGTAATAGCACACTGGCGGCTCATTGCCGGGGTTCTGCTGGCGTTTGCGGCTCCGGTTTTGAAAAAACGACTTGTCTCTCTGCTCAAAGACCAGGATGAACTGCCGGTAATAACGGTTGTAAAAGAAAGCAGCAGAAGGCTCATCGATGCCGGCAAAAAATAAATATCTGTTCGGGCCGGTGCCATCGAGGCGCCTCGGGCGGTCTCTCGGGATCGACCTGACCCCTTTCAAAACCTGCAGCTTCGATTGTATTTTCTGCCAGCTTGGCAGAACTACCTGCCTGACCGCTGATCGGGCAGAATATGTGCCGATCGCAGCTGTTATTGACGAGCTTGATGCCTGGCTGAAAAACGACGGGCAGGCTGATATCATAACTTTTGCCGGTTCAGGGGAACCAACCCTGCATTCAGGTATTGGTGAGATAATTGCGCACCTGAAAAAGCAGACGCAGATTCCGGTTGCCGTTCTCACGAACGGTTCACTGCTGCATCTGCCGGAAACCCGCCAGAGTATTGTTCGGGCAGATATTGTGAAAGTTTCGCTGAGCGCCTGGAACGATACGTCTTTGCAGATGATCAACCGGCCGGCCGCTGGCCTTGATTTTTCGCGCCTGATCGCTGGCGAACGCCAGTTCAGGCAGGAATTTTCCGGCCAGTTGTGGATGGAAGTCTTTGCTCTCGAAGGCATCAATTCATCGCCTGAGCAGATGCAACATATTGCTGAAACCGCAAAAACCATCGCTCCGGATCGTATTCAGCTCAACACCGCGGTTCGCCCTCCGGCTGAAAGCTATGTCAAAGCTGTTGCCAGCGATAAGCTTAGTGAGCTGTGCCATTTGTTTGGCAGCCGCGCCGAAGTCATTGCTGACTTCAATTCTGCTGCCAGCCCGAAAGTAAAAGCAGATGAAAATGCAATTTTTGAAATGCTGCAGCGCCGGCCGTGTACTGCAAAACAGATTGCCGATGTTTTCGGCATGCATCTCAACGAAGTGGCAAAATTTACCGGTATGTTACTGAGGGCCGGCAGAATCATTTCGGTTGTGCAGAATGGTGAAATTTACTATACGGTAGAAAAAAACGCGGCCAATAACTTAATTAACGGCAAGAAACCAGGAATAAAGAATGAATGACCAGGAACTGATTGAATGGTATGAAAAAGCGGCCGATTTTCATAAAAAACGCGCACCGGGTTTGCTGATAGCTGCGGCAATGATCGACAGCTGCAGTTCACGGCTTGGTGCGGTCAAAGATCGTCTTAACGCTGTCTGCGAGTCGGTATCATGTCTTGCTGACGTCATCATGTTGATGACCGGCTGTACGATTGGCAATCGCTATCTGACGGTTCACGGTGATATCGGGCGCTTTGCTGTGACCCTGTTCGACCGTGCCGATGGTCGTGGCGTCAGGGCATTCATCGATCTTGACCGCATTTCGCCAGACGAAACGCCAGAATTGTACAGGTTCTTTTGTCGAACCCGTTCTGCCGAAGTCAAAGCTGGTGGCGAGGCCCGACTTAAGTCGGGCGAACAGGTGATCAGAGAATTTCTGACAGTGCGTGACAAGGTAATCGGTCTGCAGAACGTTCAGGTTGAACGCTTTGGTAAACATGACAAGCCGGGTGCCAGTCGTTGCCCGCAGTGCGGCGAATCTTTTCTTGAGAAAAACGGTGCAACCCATTGCAGCATCTGCAGTCGTGAATTCAGCTACTACCGGCGGACAGACTGACAGACCCTCCCGCCGGCAGTTAAACTGAAGTCGAATTTTCAAGGCTTTTTCTGAAGCCAGTCGATAGTTTTCTGGTTTTGCGGGGCAGTTGCCGGCTGGCTGAAATCCCAGAAAATCTTCTGATTCATGTGCTTTTCAAGTGCTTCGATGATGCTTTCGCCGAAGAAAGGCGGCGGGTTCTTCTGCAGCAGTTCAACGGCATCATGCCAGACTTTTTCAGCATCGTTGGCCATTCTGGCCTCGAACGTTTCAGTAAGCGCCGCCCAGTCTGGGGTGGCATTGCTGCTGTCAGGCAGCCTGATGTCTGTCTCTGCTGCTTTGGTTGTTGTATCCGTGATGATTGTGCAGCTGCCCGCTGCCGGCGCTGCCGCGATTTCTGGCGCGGCCAGACTGTCGAGAAACCATGTTATGCACCCGAAGGCCATCATGATTATGCCCGCTGCCAGGCTGCGGCTGAGCCGGTTTCGAAGCTGACGATAGAGAAGCGCCAGCAGTAGAAATGCACACGAAATTACGGCGATCAGCTGATTTGGTGGCAAATCGGCCTGGTAGGAAGTCGCGATGCCCATGACGGTGGCGAATAATGCAGCCAGCACCGCCAGCAGCATTCCCTGCAGCAGATGTCTGGCCAGCAGAAGGGCCGTGGCGGCAGGCACTACCAGATAACAGAAGACCAGCATCACGCCGGCTATTCTTGACGCAGCGGCTACTGTCAGGCCAAGAAAGACGAAAAACAGCAGTTCATAACGCCAGGCGCTGATTCCGAGGGTGATGGCCGATTCGCGGTCGAGAAATGAATAAAGAATCGGTCGGTAGAACAGCCATATGGCCAGCAGTGCCGGCAACATTACCGCGCAGATTGTCAGCAGGTCTGTGTTCGAAGCAAACAGCAGATTGCCGTAAAGAATCGCCTTGACCTTTTCAAGGCCGAAGCCACTGCGTGCCACCAGAAGAATACTCATGCCCGATGCGAAAATGAAAATCGCACCGAGAATCGTATCGCGGGGCAGTCTGGTAAATTCGTAGGGGTAAGCGAGAATTGCCACGACGAGAAGACAGAACAGGGCCGCCCCGGCAAAAGGCGGCAGTCCGTGAACGAGGGCGAAGGCAACCCCGAAAGCTGCGACTTCTGACAGCGTTACCCCTATGAATACCATGCGTTTCAGAACGACGAAGACACCGAATACCGAGAAGGTGGCTGCCATGAGAAATGCCGCCGGCAAAGCACCGCCGTATATGCTGACAATACCTTCAAGAGTGGTGAGATTGAACATTTTTGTTTTCCTTGTCGATATGCCTGAGATTTCTTGCTGACAGCAGGGCATACAGAGGCAAGCGGCCTGACTGACCCTGATATAGACGAAAAACCTCGTTGGCGAGACCGATAATCGGGTCAAGACTGTGTTGCGCGAACAGAACGGTTTTCTGTTCTTCCCTTGCAAGGCGGTAAAGCAGTTCGATCAGGTCGAATTCAGACTGTTCATCGAGCCCGGCTGCGGGTTCATCCATTATCAGAACTTCGGCGCCGCTGACCAGAGCCCTGGCAATCATGACTTTCTGTCGCATGCCGCCCGAGAGCTCATTGAGGGTGCGTTCTGCATGCTGCTGCAGATTGAAGCGCTGTAGATAGCTGTCGATCTGTTCACGCATCTGCCGGTCAGGTTTCTGCCATAGGCCCAGCCTTGGGTAAAGGCCCATTGTAATAACTTCTCTCGCAGTAACCGGGTACAGACGGTCGAGGGTCGAAATCTGCGGCACATAGCCTGGCGGCTGCTGTGAGAACGGGTGAATGAGTTCGCCGCTTAAAGGCGGCAGCAGGCCGAGAATCGTGCGCAGAAGCGTTGTTTTGCCTGAGCCGTTTGGCCCGATGAAAGGAAGAAACTCGCCTTTTCTGATCTCAAGGTTGATTTTCTCGGCTACGGCTTCATTGTCGTAGCCGATCGCCAGGTTTCTGCAGATTATCAGACTGTCATCATCTGGTTGCATCATCAGCCTCCAGAAGACCGGCCCGTCGTGCGCCAGCGCAAAGCTGTTCGACCCAGAAATCCATGAGTTTTTCCCAGGTGTCGAGCTCGGGGCGGCCGCCAACGTAATAAGGCAGCATTACTGCCTGGGCGCCTGCATCTGCGGCAACACGGCTGACCGTTTTTTCATCGAAGTAATCGGCTGAAATAACCAGTTTGATATTGTTCTGCTTCATGGCTTCTCTGAGTGAGGCAAGATGTCTTGGCGACGGCGGAATGCCTGGTTTGGGCTCGATGAATCCACCTTCCATGAGACCGAAATCATCGAACAGATACAGCCAGTTTTTATGGTAAGAAACGATTCTGGTACCGCGCAGCGGCCAGAGACTGCCAAGCCAGCCACCCGCATAGGCTGATAGAGGTTTTCCCTTATACTGTTTTTCTGCAAGAAAATTGAGCAGTTTGCCGTTCTTGTGCATGTCGAGCAGAGTCTGTTGCCCGAGAATGCTTATCAGTTCTTCTCCGTAAAGCTTCTGGCAGAGGCTTGCGACAAAAGCGGCAGCATTGCGGTCAAACCGATCTTTCTGCTGTGGCAGGTTGCGGCCCAGGCAGATTCTGATGTTGTCGGCGGCCTGTATTATATTGAGCGGGCTGACAGTCACATGCGGGTTGCCATAAAGGTGCAGCCCGCCTTCTATATGGGAATAGGCGACCGGCTTGTCTTTGAGGTTCATGCCGGTTGCTGCCGCCACGTAGCCGATTTCACCGCTTCTTATGCGACGATTGCCTGATTTGTCGACGGCCGATGGCAGCCACATTTCAAGATCGAGACCAGTAGCAATAAGTAGATCGGCGTTTCTGAGAATCTCGACAAACGATGGCTTTGGTCTGACAAAATGGGCATCCTGAGTGCCTTCGACGATTGCCCTGACTTCAACGGCATCCTGCCCGATTACACGTGCAAGATAAGCGTAGTCAGGCAGTGTTGTAACGATTTTGAGAGGGGCAGCCTGAATGATCTGGGCGGCAAGCAGCTGAACGAATAGAATCAATGCGGCTATGATGAATTTTTTCATTTTTTTCTCCTGATTATCAGTAGCGGTCATGTTTATGCGGCCCGGCGGCCCAGATACACTGCAGCATCAGGCGTTTTTCATCTGGCCCCATGTTGTGCCCGGATTTATAGTTGAATTCAAGGCGATATTTGACCCATGGGCTCTGCTGCCAGGTTATATATGGGCATACCTGCCATTCATGCGGGCTGTTGCTGACAACTGCCAGAGGCGACAGAGAAAAGCCTGGAACGCCTGCGTATTTCTGGCTGTCAGGCTCGTAGTAATCTATTCTCACCCCTGATTCAAGCTGGCGGTCGAGTTTCCACTGCAGGTTGGTATAGCCGCCCCAGGCAAAGATACTGTCTTTGTTGCCGGTATCCGGCGTCAGAATATCCTTTTTGACACCGTAGAATTCGGTTCTCCACATGAAATTGCGGTATTTCATGTTGTCGGCCGGTTCCCAAAGATGTGTAAAATCGAGGCCAAACCCGACAACCGGCCTGGTTGAATCAATGGTCATATTGCCGGCGCCCTTTTTGATTGTCCAGAGGTCATTGACACCGGCCAGTGCGGTGAGTCCGATTTCCTGATAGGTATCTTTGCTGATGTCGCGGAATGACTTAAGATGCAGAAGCATTGACGGCAGACCCTTGGTATTGCCGGCGAACAGCCGGCCATTGGTTGCCTCTGTCAGCTGCATGGTAAGCTCATTGGTTGTTTTTCCGGCGCCGCCCAGCTGCCATTCAAATGAGAGGCCGTTCTGTACAAGACCGCCGTCGCCGAGAATCCGGCGCATTGCCAGCGGAAACTCGGTCTGGTCGAGACCAGCCTGATGCCAGCGATGAACGATGCCGAACTGCTGTCTGAATTTGCCTATCGTAAGGTTGAGATTCCTGGTAATGCCGTATCTGGTGATGTAAGCCTCGCCGAGATTTGAGGTGTCTTCTTTGACCGGCACTGCACCCTTGAACCTGGTAGTCGGGTCGAGGTAGGTTTCGTAGTGAACTCCAAGATTGCGCAGCGCGGCGTCTGAGTGATTTCTGGTGCCGTCAATACTTTGCAGGCGATAAAGAAAATCACCCACTACACTCAGTTCAGGATTTTCCGCCTGGCGACTCAGTTCGCCGGCAATGAATTTTCTGTCTGAATCTTTGGTGTCGGAACCTGTGGTGGGGTCGGCAGAGCCTGCAGTTGCTGCTATGGCACTCTGTCTGAGAGCTGTGAGCTCGGCATATTCTGATTCTATTGGTTTTGGCCCGTTTTGTGCTGTCAATTCCTTGATTTGAGCAGTCAGAGATGCGATCTGCAGTTCATACTGCTGTTGCATCTGCTGAATTCTGTTTTCAAGAGCATTCAGTCGATCCTCGGTCGTGTTTCGGGCCTGACAGGTTTGAGTCAGAAGCAGTGAAAAGTTGAAGAGAAAGATTAAAGGCAAAAATCTGTTGCGAAATGGATGCATGGCAAACCTCATGACATACTGATTTAATAGGCGCTGTCGATGTTTTCCGTGCGATCAGCATGGCAATTGCAGTAAAATACCTGTTTTTTCAATTATGACAGGATTTCTGCCTGTGTATCCCGGTTATCAGGAGCGGAAATGGCGGACGTGAATCGCGTTATTTCGCTTTTAGTTGGGCATTCAGGGGTTTGATGCGATTGCTGTGGCTTGATTGGGCTTTTCTGCTGAATTAATCAAACAACGCCAGTAGAGAGAAGTGTTCTGAAAATTGAAATCAGCTGAAAAGAGTCGGAGGAGCGCGGGGAAGACCTGTTAAGATTAATTCTTTCGAATAACCGCCTGTCAACAACCCGACAACGTTTGAGGAACTGCCTGAGGAAGCAACAATAAAAATTCTGGCAAGCCCGCTGGTAAAAAACTGAGATGCGAGGTCGCAGAGGCTGCAGAAACCGGTGTCGTGTCCGGTATTTTTTATTACCGGAAGGTCGGTATTGTGGTTATCGAAATGATGGCTGCAGCAGGAATGGCAGTCTGCCTTTCGGTCACTGATCCGATCGGTATGCGAGAGTTTCTGCAGGGCAAGATGCAGAGGAAAAGCGATCAGCCAGGCTAAAAGAATGCCCAGAATAAAGATCGCACAGAAAAGCTTCAGTTTTCTGGTGAAGATTCTCATGCGCAGAAGCATGCCACAAACATGTTTTCGGGTCAAGCAAAATAGCATAAGCCAAAAAAAGCGCTTGCATAAATCTTGGTATTATTTTATAATACAAACAGGAGGTAGTTATGAAAAAATCTGTTTATTATATTGCCGCCGGTTTTGCGGGTGCCATTATCGCGGCGATTGTCATGGTTCTGCTGATGCCCGGCATGATGATTCGTGAGCAGGCAAGCCCGTTCGGGTTTGAAGAAACGATCGAGAAAATAAAGACGGCCGCAGAGAATGAAGGCTGGGTTATTTCAGGAATTTCTGACCTGAGTGCTTCTGTAAAGAAGCACGGAAATCATGATCTTTCTGACGTTAAGCTGGTCAATATGTGCCAGGCTGACCATGCATTTAAAATACTCAATGAAGATGTGAACAAGAAAATTTCTGTCTTTATGCCCTGTACGATAAGCGTTTACAGGAAATCAGACGGAAAAGTCTATGTGGGCAGCATGAACGCCGGTCTGCTCGGAAAAATGTTCGGCGGCACCGTCGCTGAAGTCATGGGAAATACGGTGGCTGCACAGCAGCAGAAGTTTATTGCATTTCTTAACTGAGTCCAAGATCGACCAGAATCTCCTCTGGTAACTGGTTTGGGCGGCACTTACGCCAGATTGCCGACACAGCAATCCCGCCCCGGTCTCGAACAGCCTTCAAGGCAGTTCGAGACTTTTTTTTTGCGCAGAATCTTCCATGCTTTCCATTTTCGAAGCTTTTTGAATAGTTTTCGTTTTTTGCGGGAAATCTTCAGGCATCGCGGGTCACAGGCATGGCGGGTTGGTCTGCTGCAAGAGTTATATGCGCAAAAAGATGAAATTGCATGGTTGCGATTTCAGGTAATTCGTCTGCCGGTTATATGAGCGGGTTGCCTGAGTAGATTTTTTAGGCTGATTTTTTGGCATTTGCTCAAAATAGTTTGTGTGTCTTAATTGCAAAAATCTTTTTTTGCAGCTGACTTGAAGCATTTTAAATTGGCAAATGCCAAAAATGTTCTTGCTTTTTTGTGCGTGTTATTTTATCTTATTAAAGTGGGTTCAAAAATTCACAAACAAGGAGTAGAATATGCCAGGTTTTGACAGAACAGGTCCGAATGGCCAGGGGCCGATGACCGGCCGTGGAATGGGTTGTTGTCAGGCTGCCGATCAGACCGGTCGTATGCCGGTGGGTCGACGTGGTGGTTGCGGTTTTGGCCGTGGCGGTGGCAGGGGTCTCAGACAGGGATTCGGCCCGGGTGCCGGTCGAGGCCGCTATCGCAATATCGAAGCCGGCTACGAGCAGGTTGAGCCTGTCGATGTCGAAGGGCGAGAAGATAGCAGAATCGAAATGCAGAACCAGATCGATTCGCTTAAGGTGCAGCTCAACGAGATCAAAGACCTTCTTACCGCAAAAGCCACTGAAAAAATCACTGAAAAGAAAGAAAAGTAAAGGAACCAGAATATGAGTCAGACCAGCAGCAGTTCTTCAGGTTGCAGC
>JAKQKW010000022.1 GCA_029560455.1 Candidatus Rifleibacteriota bacterium | reverse complement strand
TACCCGGCCATGTTCGAGATGTATCGCCTTTTCCGGCCGATTCTCGACCCGAAGCAGAGCAGCCGCGATTTTTTCAGGGCGCGCATGACCGTGCCGATTCTGTTTTTTCCGCCGATCATGTTCTGGATGCTGATCGAAGATTTCAGCAGCGGTGGCATGGAAGCCCTGGTCGAAATCAAGCTTATGGCGGTGGCGCCGATCTTTTTCATCGCCCTGTATCTGATTTCGCCGCGCCTGTTCAACTGGGCCTGGCGTGCCGAAGACAACGACTACCCCGAACTCGAAACCGCGATCAGAAAAATGTCTGAACGCGCCGAAACCCCGGTTTCGGGCATAAAAATCTGGGATACTTTCAATGAGCCGGTGCCGAACGCGGCGGTTGCTGGCCTTTCAGCGCGGTATCGCTATGTTTACATCACGCGCTATCTGCTGACAATTTTCTCGGCCGGGCAGGTCGAGGGCGTCGTGGCCCACGAACTCGGCCATCTGCGACTCGGGCATGTGGCGACTTACGTGCTCTATTCGATCAATCTTATTCTCGTGTCGGTTCTTTTCAAGCTCAGCGTTATTGCCTGGCTGCCGCAGTATTTTATCGACTCGGCCTGGTCATCATTTGCCGAAATGGTATTTTTTCTCGGCATTTTTGCTGTGACATTTACGGCCCTGGCCCGTTACAGCGAATTTCAGTCAGATGCCTTCGCGGTGGCGGTCACCGATGCCGACACCTTTGCATCAGGTCTCGAGCGGCTTAACAGCATGATTATGCCGCCGCCGTCATTTATTCCGCACTGGTTGCTGACACATCCTCCGATTCAGGATAGAATAGACAGGGCGCGCAAGGGTGGAGGTACGAAAATAAGCGACCTTCTGCGCCGGGCAAGAAAGATCAGGCTGGGTCTGCTGGCTTTCGGGCTGGTGATGATGCTGGCGGCAGCCTACCCCGGTGGGGCGGTTCTGCAGATTTCACATCTTTATGATGCAGTTCAGGCAGGAAACTGCAGACTCGCGGTGAGTCAATACAATTCCCTGCCTGAGTGGCTGAAACAGCACCCGCTGGTGCTTCAGGAAGCCGGCAAACTGGCAGCGGGCTGCAGAAGACCGTTACCGGCAGTTGCGGTGGCAGCCGAAGCGACGCTGGGGCTGCGGCTGGTTCCGGTCTCAGAGATACTTCATCATGCGGGTGCGCCAGAAGTTACTCTTGACTTCGAGGTCATGAAGCTTGTTCTGAAGTCTCTTGACCTCTGGTGAATTCATGGCGTATCCCTGTTGAAGAAGCTTTTCGATCATGTCAAGACTGCGCTCAGTTAGTTCAGAGTATTTCTGAATCTGGGCCATGACAATTTTTTCATCTTCCGGAGGGGCAATGGAAGAACTTATAGAACGCGTTTCTGACATAGAAGGGTCTCCTGTCATACGTAAAATATGGCAAAACACTTATCGGCAGGTACTTATCGTCTGTTTAGCCTGCTGTATGTTTTTAACTGCAGCCCGTTCAGAAGCGCAGGACGAGCGCATCAGCCGCTACGAATTCGTTTCTGCCGTGTATGAGCGCGTCTATAACCGCAAATTGACTCAACTGGAAACGGTTAACAGCGGTCTGATCGATGCTTTTGATGATGGCAGCTATCATCTTGAATTTTCGATATCGCGCGGCATGGCTGTCGAGGCGCTTTATCGCCTCAGTATTCAGGCTGGTACCGCTGCTCGACTGCCTCGGGCTTTTGCCGATATCACGCCCGACTCGATTTTTTTCAAGCCTCTGGAAACGGTCGGCGGTGCCTTTCTGCCCCTTAAGCGCGGCCGCTTCGAGCCAAACCATCTGATGAACCGCCAGGTGTTGTTTCACGCCGTCAAAACGCTCATCGATAAAGGTGTTCTCAAACAGGAAGACCGCTCGGAAATTAAAATTCTGCCGGTGTTCGAACCGGTCAAAACTGTCAGTGCCGGCCCGGCTGTCGACATTTCCGACTCTCCTGCCGTCTCTTCAGCAGATTCAGCCGGTCTGGCAAGCGCGGCCGATTCGATTCAGCAGCAGATTCATGCCATTTCCCCTGAGCTGGGCTTTAAAGAAAGGCCGGTTGCCGACGGTCAGTATAATGCTGCCGCTTACAGCCGTATTGCAAAAGCCGATGCCCGCGTCGCTCCGCAGCAGATGAACCCGCAGACAATGTCGAGCATTGAAGACGCCAGCAGCGCCATGGCCGATGTCACAGCCCTGTTCGAAAGGCTTGGCGGCTCGATCATGGAAATGACCTCGACTTACCCCTCGAACCCTGATGATGAGCAGATTTTGCGCGAGGGTCTAGCCAAGATCGAGGCGGTTCTTGATACTGTGATGAATCGTTTTGAATATTCAAGACTGCAGCTTTCGACTGTAATTCCGGTCGATCCGGGTCAGGTCAAAAAATGCGAACGGCTTAACCGCCAGCTTGAATCAACCATGGAACAGGCAAAGATGCTGAAAAAGCGTATTGCTGCCCGCCTTGCCGAACCTCAAAAATCGGTGCTCGATGAAGATTCAGTTGCTCAGCCAAAGGAAAAATCAGCCAATGAAGAACTTTAAACTGTTTGCGATCGTTATGCTTCTGTCGGGCTGGGCGGCAACTGCAGCCCAGGCAGCCAACCCGGTCGTTCGCTATTTTTCACGCCTGCTCGACGAAACCCGGGCCGAAAAGGCGATTGACGAACTTCTGCTGCAGCAGTTTTCGAGCGAAATGCCCGAAAATATTCATATCGCTTCTGACTCGGCTCTGACTGCGCGTATGCGCAAACTTGCCGAAAACAGCCCCAGACCCGACATTTCTTTTCAGGTGCTCGTTATCGAGAGCGATGTCGTCGACGAGATCCCGATGCCCGGTGGTACTCTGTTGCTGACATCAGGGCTGTTGTCTTCGGCGACAGGTGATGAACAGCGCGATTTCATTCTTGCCCGCAACATCATGCATATCGTTCTCAAACACCCGATGCGCCTCATCAAGCAGGAAGGTCTCTACCCGGCCCTGCTCAACCAGCTCAAACTTTTGCCTGAACGGCGCAACCGTGAGCAGATGCGCACTCTGGTACGTGATTACCTGCGCAATCTTGCGAAAATGAACCATAAAAAAGCCGATCTGCAGGGAATCCTGCTGACCAGCTCGCCTGAGAATACGCGAAAGGCTGCGATCACTCTGCTTGGCAGTTTTTCGGTGCGACTCTGGCCGGTTTCTTCATGGGATACCGGCGATCTTCCTTCACGAATCAGCGAACTTGAGAAATTGAAACTCCCGGAATAGAATTGCTGCATGCTTCTTGATCAGCTCATGAAAAACCCGCGGGAAGCCGTCAGGGCTCCTGATGGCTGGACCCGCCGCACTGCTCTCGCTGTTATGGCCAGAGAGCCGGTTCCAGCTGACCGCGAGATTTTCGAAGACTTTGTCGACAGCGATGACACGACCGTCTCGCTGCTGGCTTTTCTGGGGCTGAAAAAGCTGTTTCCGGCGACCATAGCCGTCAGACACGTCTGGCAGGAAATGTTCGGTGAATCGGTCGATCTGCTGGCGAAACGCGCCTGCACCGGCCCGGCGCAGCTGCGTATCGCGGCTCTCAAGGCTCTTGCTTTTGCTCCCGAACATCTCAGTTTCGGTCTGGTCGAGCGAGTGCTCGAATCGCTCGATACGCCGCTGACACACGAAAGTATTCATGCCGGCCAGTCGCCGGCTCTGACACTGGTGCAGCAGCCGCAGAATTTTTTCCTGCCCGAGGGTTTTGCAGTGCTTCTCGCCTCATTGCCGGGCGGTCACAATCGTGTCAATCTGTTGCGCCGCGAACTTGGTTCTAATGACCCCATGCGCTTGCTGCCGGTGCTGATCGCGCTGCAGCTGAACCCGGTCGCTGAATTGACCGATCAGGTGCTGCTGCTGGCCCGGTCGGCTGAAAAACGCGTAGCGCTTGAGGCAGCCCGCGCTCTGCTTGCCTGTGGTGGCAGCAAAGTCTATCTCGTCATTCTTTCGCTGTTGAAAGAGGCGGCTGATCCGCAGCGCAAGGCCTGGCTGCTGCCGCTTGCCGCCAGCACCGGCCGTGAAGAAGTCTGGCCGGTCATTGTCAATTATGCTGCCAGCGAAGATTCTGGTCTGGCTCAGGCGGCGCTGCATGCTGCCGACACTTTTCCGGCACCGGTAGAGGCGCGGTCTGAGGTCTATCGCGCGGCAATGCGCAGTGAAGACCCGGCGGTTGCCTGTCTGGCTGCCCAGCTCGCCTGGCATACCGGTTCGATGAAGGCTTTGCGGCTGCTCGAAAGACATATCGGCAGTGAGTCGCGCCAGCACCGTGCCGCCGCCGCTGCCGCTCTCGGTCATGTCTCGGCCGAAACCGCGGTGCCGATTCTTGCCGCCCGCTTCGACAGTGAAAAGAGCGGCGATGTGATCAGGCAGATGATTCTGAGCCTGCGCCAGCTTCTGCCGCAGGTGCGCGGCAATCTGCGGCTGCACGATGTGCTGTTGCCATGGTTTTCAAGGTTGTTCAAATCGACCGATGCTTTCAGACGCAGTCAATGTGCCATTCTCTGCGGCCTGATCGGCAGGCCCGCCGAAGATCTGGTGATTCATGCCCTTGAGCGCGAGCATCACCCGCATGTAATTGCCTCGCTGCTGAGCGCGCTCGGTAATTGCGGCTGCAATCGCCTGCTGGTTTATTCAAGATTTCACGATCATGCCGATTCGCGTGTCAGAGCTAATATGATTGCGGCGATGTTGATCTGCGGCAGTGAGGCAGTTGCCTATTTTACCAGTGCTCTCAAAGATATGGCCCCGCGTGTGCGTGGTGCCGCCGCCAGAAACCTTTTTCTGCTTGGTCAGCTCGATATTGTAGCCACATTGAACCGCATGCTGCTTGTGCCTGAGCCTCTGTCGGTGCTTTCTGGCTGCTATGCCCTCGGTCAGCTGCTGCGCATTCAGCCGCCGATGCTCAACCCAGATCACCCGCTGCCGCTCGCGGTTTCCCGCCGCACTTCGGTACAGCTGAAAAACCGCCAGCACGGCCCGTCAATGCTGAATGTGCCCGAACTGGCCGCAATTTTTAACGAGATGGCGATTGTCGGCGGTAACCGTCAGAAGCTGATCTGGCTGCTCGAAGAAAAATACCGGCGTTACCCGGCTTCATACCCGGTGCGGCGTATGCTGGCAGCCATGCTGGCGATCGAGGGCGAAAGCGAACGGGCCGCTTCGCTGCTTGAAGTCTGTCTGAGCGAAAACCCGGGCGTGCTTGCCGACGTTCTCGATGCCTACCGGCTCGCCATGAGGCTTGGCAATCTTGACCGGGCCACCGATTTTGGCGAGCGGGCCAAATCGCTTTACGCTTCGCTGCTATACGGCTGCATGGAACTATGCCGCTCTCTGCGCGGTTCCGGTGCCGAAATGATGATGCAGAAACTGCACCATCTCACTGAACCCTCGATGAATCTCTATAACGCCATGATTCAGCTGAAAGTGCTCGAAAACGACCACGAAACCGTTCTCGACCTGATGTCGGAACTGCTGCTGGCCCGCCCCTTCAACGCCATGGTCGTGCGCAAACTGGCAGCCATGCTGCCCGAATCATTCTCAGAACTGCGCGGCTCCCTCGAAGTCTACGCCGCCTCGCTTCCCCCCGGCTTGGGGTCGGACCAGTGAAAACACCGATCAACAAAGAAAAACTATGCAAAAAAACGCCCGTTTTTCGCCTTAGAGGGCTTATTTTGCCCCCAAAAACAGCGGTTTAAGGTTTTTATTTTGATTTCCCGATAAAACCGGTTAATTATGAGCCCAGTTAATTGTTTCAAGACCTGAGATTTTGGCAAAATGGCGGTTGTTGTTCGTTACCAGAATCAGATTGTGGGTAATTGCCGTGGCAGCGATCAGCAGGTCCATATCTTCGATGCTCTGGCCGGTTTTCTCAAGAGTGGCTTTCAGACTGCCAAAGGTATCCATTATAGTTCGTGAAACCGGCAAAACCGGAAACAGTTCACCAATACGATAAACCTTCGCCAGATTTTTTTCGACGTGTTGCGATTTTTGGGCTCCATAGGCCAGTTCACCGTAGGTGATTACCGAAATTGATTTTTGCGTGTTCGCGAACCTGCGAAAATTTTCCACTACCTGAGTATGATTTTTCAGGCTGTAGATGATGATGTCGGTATCAATCAAATAGGTCATGGTTTTTATTGAACCGGCGTGAATTACGGCGGTGCTTTTTTATGTCTTCGACTATTTCTTCGGCTGGCCTCTGGTCTTCCCAGCTTCCGGCAAGTTTAAGAAATTCGTCTGTAGGGTTTTTGTCGAACGAATGCGGGTTTGCCAGAAACTTTTCGAGAATATAAACCACCTGCTGGCTTATCGATCTCTTTTCCTGTTCTGCCAGCGAACGCAATGCCTCATACAAGCGGCCATCTATATCTCTTACCTGTAAAATCGCCATATTTTTTCCCTCCCACTATTAAATATATCTACTTTCATGCAAAATGCATAGTATTTCATGTGTTTTGCATGCAAAGGTTGATTCGAGTCGGGGGAGGCGGGTGGAGGCGGGGTCGGACCCGTGAAAACACCTATTAACAAAGAAAAGCTGCGCAAAAACTCGCCCGTTTTTCTTCTTAGAGGACCAATTTTCGGCCCCAAAACAGCGTTTTAAGGTTTTGGGTGCAGAAAAAAGCAAAGTCGCACAGCAACTTTGCTCTGATGTTGCGCAGGAATTTAGGGTCTCATTCTGGGATGGGTGAACCCCCTCGCCTTTAGGCGAAGCCTTCAGGAGGCCGAAGGGCCGGTCATTTGTAACAGGTCGTGAATGAAGATAGACATTGTTTGCAACTGTTTCTTGGGCGTGGTCGCAGTCGAATTCATTCGACAAGACGATTTTGCGCCCCATTCCCTCGCCTTTAGGCGAGGGTAGTTGAAGCTTTATTTTGCCTGGATGTTTGAGATGGTGGCTGAGAGGCCGCCGATATTTATAGTTACGGCTGCGGTTTTGTTGATGAGTGAATTGGGAACCGGCCATGAGAAGGTAATCTGGGTGTCTGACCAGTTAACTGAACTGACGTTGTAGAAATTACCCGAGGCAGTAACCTGAATGCTTCTTGTATATCCGTAGCTGCCGTCAAAATCTGTCGCCGCGCCAAAATGCCGTCCGGTGATGGTAAAGGTTTCTCCCTGTC
>JAKQKW010000013.1 GCA_029560455.1 Candidatus Rifleibacteriota bacterium | reverse complement strand
GCGCCATATTTCGAGCGATAACGAAGATATCCGCCACTGGATCGGCCAGATCATCAGAGAAATCGGCCCGCGCTACCTGCCGAGGCTTATCGAAGCCATGCGCAAAGGTGATGCTGAACTGCGTCTTTACGCCTGTCAGGCTGCTGGCCTGATCAATTCACCTGATCTTGTAGAGCCGCTTATTCTGGCTTTGCGCGACGACAGCGAATGGGTGCGTACCTACGCGGCCATCTCACTCGGGCAGACCGGTGACCCGCGCTCGATCATTCCGCTTATCAGAAGCTTTTCTGACCGCAATACCGATGTGCATCGCAATGTGGTAACCGCTTTCGAAAAGCTCGGCGATAAGGTTTTCAAAGAGCTGATTCGCTGTATCGAGGGCGATGACCTTGAACTGCGGCGCAATGCGGCACTGGCACTCGCTGAAATGAAAGATGACCGCGGCGTTGATCACATCGTCATGCTGATGGAAGACACCGACGAATCGGCGCGCGCCTGTGCTGCCGAGTCTCTTGGCAGTTTCCCCGGTCTCAAAGCAAGAACAATGCTCAACGAAGCCCTGAGCGATAATTCGCTCAAGGTCAGGCTGGCGGCGATCAAGTCGATCGGTGCTCTTGACAGCGAGGCTGACGCCCTTTCGCTGATGGCCCATTCCGGCAAAGTGCGCGATGAACGCGAAGCGAGAACCATAAAAAGAACTCTCGGCGAAATGGCTCTCGACAACCCCGATCTGTTCATCGGTCTTTTCAAACATGAACAGAGCGCCATAAAAACCATGGCCTGTGAAGCCATGGTTGCTGCCGGCATGGAAGTCATGGCCCGTCTGACCCAGGTTGCCACTGAATCACAGGATGAAACCGTTGTATTCTGGTGCAAGAAGACAATGAAGCAGATCAAGCAACCGCGTGAGAGCATGTTCTATGGCTGATGCTTTTTCTGCCGACCGCCGACTGCCATGGCTGAAGCTTGCTGCCATGAACTGGCTCGGCGCTACGCTTGCCGCCGGTCTGATCAAGGAATTCGAAACGCCGCAACGCGCTTTTCGCGCGACCAAAGGCGATCTGCTGGCCATCAAAGGCTGGGATGTAAGACGCGCTGAGCGCTTTGTCGCCGAGGCTGCCCGCATCGAGCCGGTCTGCCCGCCAGAAGTGCTTGACCGAAAAGATGTCAGACTCATCACTTTCAATGATGATGAATACCCGGCGCTGCTGCGCGAAATTCCAGATTCACCTGTCGCTTTGTTTGTCAAAGGCAGACTTGATTTCGGCAATGCCCCGGCAATCGCCATAGTCGGTGCCCGTAATGGTACCCAGATGGGTTACGATATTGCCCGTGATTTCGGCTGCCGGCTTGCCAAGGCCGGATTTGTAATTGTCAGCGGCCTTGCTCTCGGCATCGACACCTATGCGCATCGCGGCGCTCTCGAAGCCGACGGGCACACGGTCGCAGTTCTCGCGAACGGGCCCGATGTGGTTTACCCGCGTGGCAACCTTAAAATCCGTGACGCAATACTTAAAAAAGGCGCGGTAATCTCTGAATACGCCCCCGGAACCATCGCCAGACCCTGGTTTTTTCCGGTGCGCAACCGTATTATTTCCGGAATGTGTGTTGCGACACTGGTTGTTGAAGCTAGCGCGCGCAGCGGCTCGCTGATAACTGCCAGGCTGGCCGGTGAGCAGAATCGCGAGATTTTTGCGATTCCAGGCAGTATCAAGTCGAGCACATCTGAAGGAACCCTGAGTCTGCTTCAGGATGGCGGTATTCTCGTCACCGACCCTGACGAGATCATCAGATACTATTCTGCTCTTCTGCCAGATAAACCTGTTGTAACAGAAAAAAATCATGATGATGATCTCACCGATGAAGAGAAAAAATTACTCTCGCAACTGGCATCAGAACCGGTTTCTCTCGACCGGTTGCTCGAAAATGGCTGGCAGCGCGAAAGATTGTTTTCTTTACTTTTGCAGCTCGAAATGAGAGATTATGTGATTAAACTAACCGGAAGCAGTTATCAGGCAAGAAAAAAAGTGAATGAAAAAAGGTAGGCTATGAACAACATTAAAAGCCCGTTGACCAATATCATGAAGATCATGAGTATTGTCATCAAGCGAATTGAAACCAGCGGTGTCGACGAAACCGGCCGTGACCCGATGGTCAGCAAGCTGCTCGAAAAGGGTTTCAAGATCAGCGATATCGACACGGCCATGAATCTGGTTGCCATGATTACCCAGAAGGTCGACCCGATCGTCAGGGTTGGCGACCGCAAGCACAGTTCTGATGGGCGCCCGAGCGGAATCAGGCATCTGCATGCCTGCGAAGCTGCACGTTTGTTGCCTGAAGCGCAGCAGCTTCTGTTGAAACTCGTCGAAGATGGCGTCATCACCCCGCTGCACTTCGAAAAGGTTCTCGAATACATCTGGAAAACCGATATGCGGCAGGTCTCGGCCTCGCGGCTTGAGCTGATTGTCATCATGCATAAGCCCGCTTCCGAAATGGAAGGGCAGGAAACCTCGCCAGCACCGCATTCTGTCGTATTGCACTGAAGACCGTGCCAGTAATGGCCCGGGAGGAACAATGACCAAAAATCTGATTATCGTCGAATCACCTGGTAAGATCAAAACACTGTCAAAGTTTCTCGGCAAGGATTTTATTGTCGAAGCCAGCAAGGGGCATGTCATCGATCTGCCGCCGTCAAGATTCGGTGTCAGTACTGAGAATGGTTTTGTTCCTGATTTTCATGTCGTCAAAGACCGCAAGGAAGTTATTCTGCGCCTGCAGAAGGTTGCCCGCACTGTCGATCGTATTTATCTCGCCCCTGACCCTGACCGCGAAGGCGAAGCGATCAGCTGGCATCTCGCCAATGTTCTCAACATCGATCCGATGTCTGAGTGCCGCATCACGTTCAACTCGATTACCAGAGAAGACGTGCTCAAGTCTCTCGAGCACCCGCGCAATATTGATTTTGCGCTGGTTAACGCTCAGCAGTCGCGCCGTATTCTCGATCGTCTCGTGGGCTATCGTCTTTCGCCGCTGCTTTGGCAGAAAATCTGCCTTGGTCTGTCGGCCGGCCGTGTTCAGTCGGTTGCCGTCGCTCTGATTTGCCAGCGCGAGAAAGAAATTCTTGCATTCAAGCCCGAGGAATACTGGGTCATCAGCGCCGATGTCAAAGGCGAAAAACAGCGCAAATTCCAGCTTAAGCTGGTTAAGTATTCTGGCAAAAAAACGGTTGTGCCTGATAAGGCCACTGCCGATGAGATTCTGGCAAAAATAAAATCGGCCGATCTGCAGGTAACTTCGGTTAACAGCCGTGAACGCCGGCAGGCGCCGCCGCCGCCTTTTATCACCAGCACCATGCAGGCCGAAGCCGCTCAAAAGTTCGGTTTTACGCCGCGCCGCACCATGTCGGTGGCACAGAAACTCTATGAAGGCGTCGAAGTCGGCAGCGAAGGTCAGGTCGGTCTGATAACCTACATGCGAACCGACTCGGTGCGCATTGCGCCCGAAGGGCTTACCGAACTCGACGGCTACCTTAAAGAAAATTTCAGCAGCGAATACCGCCTGCCACATGCGCGCACCTATCGCATGAAAAAGGGCGCCCAGGATGCCCACGAAGCCATCAGGCCGACTTCTGTGCATCGGACCCCCGATCAGATGGCAGCTTTTCTCAAACCCGAGCAGTTGAAACTCTATACCCTGATCTGGCGCCGTTACGTTGCCTCACAGATGGCTGATGCCCGTTACAACGTCGTCACTGCCGAAGTCGATGTCGACGGGGTAATTCTGCAGGCTTCCGGTACCACCATGGTTTTCGATGGTTTTACCTCGCTTTACAATGTCAGCCGCGACGAAGATGCCGAGCCAGAAGTCTCTGAAGAAGGCAAACAGAAGCTGCCGCCACTCGAAAAGGGCGAAAAACTCTCTCTTGTCAGCGCTGCCGGCGAACAGAATTTCACTTCGCCGCCGCCACGCTACAGTGAGTCTTCAATTATCAAAACCCTCGAAAAAGAAGGCATCGGCCGGCCATCCACCTATGCCACGATTGTCGATACCATTCAGCAGCGCAAGTATGTGCGCAAGGTCGACGGCAGGTTTCAACCTTCTGACGCCGCCTTTCTCGTCAATCACATTCTTGAAAAATGCTTCTCTGACATCATCAACCCAGGTTTCACCGCCACCATGGAAAGCCACCTCGACCGCATCGAGGAAGGCGAAATCGACTGGGTGCAGGTTCTGACCGAATTTTATGAGCCTTTCATGCGCGATCTCAAGGCCGCCGAAGAAAAGGTCGAAAAAGTTCAGATCGAATCAGACATCAAATGCGAAAAATGTGGCCAGACGATGCTGGTGCGCATGGGCCGCAGCGGCAAGTTTCTCGCCTGCTCCGGCTACCCCGAATGTAAGTCGACGATCAATATTCCAGAAGAGCTGCTTCTTTTCGCCGACGGTGTTCCGCAGCCGCCGATGCAGATGACAGCTCTTCTCGAAAGCGCCGGCACCCCTCAGCCCGGCGAACTCGAACTGGTCGAAGAAAAGTGTGACAAGTGCGGCTCTGACATGCATATCCGCACCGGTAAATTCGGGCGTTTCATCGCCTGCACCAATTACCCGGCCTGCAAAAACACCCGGCCGGTGGTAAAAGAAATTGGCGTGGCCTGTCCGGCCGAAGGCTGTAATGGTAAAATGCTTGAAAAGAAATCGAAACGCGGAAGACTTTTCTATGGTTGTTCGAATTACCCGACCTGTACTTTGACCACCTGGTCGAAACCGACCGGTGAGCTCTGCCCCGAATGCGGTTCGCCGCTGGTTTGGCACGCTACCAAAAAACTTGGTAATTATATAAAATGTTCAGGCAAGGGTTGTAAGTTTAAATCGATCCCGGAAGGCAGCACAGATAATGACGAGCAGCAGGAAGAATAAAGAAATCGCCGTAACTGTTATTGGTGCAGGTCTCGCTGGCACCGAGGCCGTTTTTCAGCTTATCAGACGCCAGATACCCGTGCGTCTGATCGAGATGCGCCCGAAAGTCAGCACCGGTGCCCATACAACTGATCAATTCGCCGAACTGGTTTGCAGTAACTCAGTCGGCAGCAATCTGCCAGACCGGGCTTCCGGGCTTCTTAAAGAAGAAATGCGCCTTCTGGGCAGCTATTTCATGGAAGTCGCCTACAAATACCGTGTGCCGGCCGGCAATGCTCTGGCCGTCGACCGTGGCGCCTTTGCCCGCGAAATCACCCGCTATCTGCGCACCCATTCACTGATTGAATTCGTCAACGAAGAGGCGGTCGAACTGCCCGAAGATGGTCTGGTTATAATTGCTACCGGGCCGCTGACTTCGCCGGCGCTGCTCGAAAGCCTGCAGAAGCGTCTTGGCAAAAAGAAACTCGAATTCTTTGACGCTGTTGCACCTCTGGTAGCAGCTGACAGCATCGATCGCGAGATCGCTTTCAAGGGCAACCGCTATGGCGAGCCCGGCAAGGGCGATTATCTCAATTGCCCGATGAATAAAGAACAGTATCTTGAGTTCGTCAAAGCACTGCTCGAAGCCGAGCGCATCGATCTCTCAAATCTTGAAAAGAATGCACGCAAACAGTTTTTCAACGCCTGTCAGCCGGTCGAAATCATCGCCGAATCCGGCGTCGATTCTCTGCGCTTCGGGCCTCTGAAACCGGTTGGCTTTACCGACCCGAAGACCGGCAAACGCCCTTACGCGGTCGTGCAGCTGCGCCAGGACAACCTGCTTGCCAGCCTCTACAATATGGTCGGCTTTCAGACCAATCTCAAGCATCCTGAACAGAAGCGTGTTTTCAGTATGATTCCCGGCCTTGAAAAGGCCGAATTCGTCAGGCTTGGGCAGATGCACCGCAACTCGTATATCAATTCACCCGAACTGCTTCTGCCGACTCTGCAGCTGCGCAATGATCCGCGCATTTTCTTCGCCGGCCAGCTCTGTGGCGTCGAAGGCTATACCGAGTCGGCAGCTACCGGCCTGCTCGCAGGTATCAACGCCGTTCGTATCATCAATGGCAAAGAACCGGTTGTTGCCCCGCCTGCCACCATGCTCGGCGGCCTGGTTAACTACATCACTTTCGCCGGTCACAAGGATTTCCACCCGATGAACGCCAACTTCGGCATCTTCAGCGGCGAAGACGGCGCCAAAGGCGAAGTTCGCAAAGAGCAGATCATCCGCCAGGCCCGCCGTCAGTTCAGAGAATTCTTCGACCAGCTCTAACCCCGGTTCCACGCGAATTGCATGATCTCCGTCATTCCCGCGCTTGTCCCCGGAGGGGGAAAGCGGGAATCTTGTTTGTCTGCCATATTTGCGTGGTCGACATAAGTTGTCTGCCTGGCGTTAACTTTTTACGCGCATAAAAAAACTGCCGGGTTTTTCCCCGGCAGTTTCGTTAAGATTCATTTACTTCAACCAGTCAGCCTCACCGCTGCGTATCAGCTGCAGGCGCTTTCTCTTACCCGTATCATCGAGTTCAAGAACGATCAGGTCGTTATCGACGAAGTGGATTGCTACCGGGTTCTGGAACTTGCCGGGTTCGTTCGTCGTTGTCAGACCACCAAAGGTTACCAGCTGTTCGCTGTCCTTGGCGTCGTCAATGCTGTGCAGGGTAATCTTACCGGTGGTTCTGCTGATTGTCAGCAGGCGGTTCTCGGTCGGA
>JAKQKW010000173.1 GCA_029560455.1 Candidatus Rifleibacteriota bacterium | reverse complement strand
TATTTCCGGCATCGGCCCGGTATTCATAGTCACTACCGGGCAACCACAGGCCATCGCTTCGAGCAGAATATTCGGGCAGTTCTCGCACCATGAGGTATATATCATCGCGGTCGCATGGGCATACCAGCCGGGCAGGTCGCGGTATTCGAGCAAGTCGAGAAAGATCACCCGGTCTTTAACCCCGAACTTTTCAATCAGACCCGAAATATGCCGCATGTAGCCATGGTCAAATACCCGGCCGGCAATCATAACCCTGGGTAGATCAGGGTTGAGAGCCATAGCCTCGACGAGATATTCAAGGCCTTTGTAAACATATAAGTTCGATACATAGAGGAAATACGGTTGGTCGCCTGCCTGCTCCGGCCTCGGAACATCAGGGTTGAAGACATCCGCGATGCCATGATAAAGAACCGCCGGCTCGATCCCGGGGTGCCATTCCTGCAGCAGTCTGGCGGTAGCGTGCGACAGGGCGATGACTTTCTGGCTGTTTCTGACCGCATAGAGAGTCAGTTTCTGCAAAAGCATCATCTGCAGATATTTCTGCACTGGTTCGAACTTTTTCAACAGGTAGAGAACGCGCGGGGTGAGGGGGGCGACGTTCTGAATCATCACCGCAACAGGTATGCCCGGGTTGCGCAACGGAATAATATTCGCCACACAGAACAGCAGATCGGCCTTCCAGCTCTGGCAAAGGTTTATCAGACCGGTATTTTCCCAGAAATAGCGTTTGAAAACATTGCCTGACGCCTCGGGTATGACCCTGATTGTGAGATTCTCAAGTGTAGAGATTTCGACCGGCAGTCTGATGTCGGGAATGGCGGCCAGAAAATGGTCGTCAGGGCAGAGGCGTGGCAACGACTGCAGCAGGTTGATCAGGTAGGAAACACCGCCGCCGGCCCTTGCGGAAACCGCATTGATAAGTATTCGCATGTTTGAGATTATAAACGTAACCGGGTCTGCCTGCAAACAAAACAGGCCGCTCCTTGCGGAACGGCCTGTCTGCTGGATCTGTTATGAATTATCTGCCGAGTTTGGCGATATCTTCAGGCCACAGGGCGAGTGACTGTTCTTTATACTGAGCAATGGCATCGGCTTTGGTGTGGTCATAGGGAGTCAGGTTGAGAACGGCATTGTATTTGGCAAAGCGTTCGTCGCCGACAGTGCTCTTGATGATGCTGACCGGGTTGCCTTTGAAGAAACCTTTTTCTTCACGGGCCTTAACCAGTTTGGCTGCATCGGCTTCAGCAAAACCGATCATTCTGAACATTTCGACGGTGGCGGTGTTCAGGTCGAGTCTGAATTCGTAGAATTCATCTTTCTTGCCGAAAGCAGTGGCGAGATATTTCTTGGCGGCGCCGGCTTCCTTTTTCATCTGGGTCAGGTTGATTTTGCCGGCAAACCACATCTGCGGGCCGACGTTGGCGAAGATGTTGTCGCTCTTCATCGCTTCGGCGAACAGGCCTTCAGTGTAAGCTTTATACTGGGCTTTGGCTTTGGTGAAGTCTTCTTTGCTGATCTTTTTCTGAGTATAGGCGACTTTGAATTCGTAGTAGTTCTTGTAGCTTTCGGCCGCATTTTCATGCATGGTCACATAATGTGAGTTTTCGAGCATGATGCGGTAGATGACCTTCTTGTCTTCGGGGAAAAGCTTGACGTAGTTCTGAACGAATTCCATGAAGTTCATCGGCGCGGTCAGCATTGTCTGAATGCACTTTTCGTAGGGGGCGTTGATGGCGCGGCTGGTGAGAATGTCATA
>JAKQKW010000495.1 GCA_029560455.1 Candidatus Rifleibacteriota bacterium | reverse complement strand
ATTGATCCCAACGGAGGAACGTATGACCGAAGTCAACACAAACACACACCAGGAACCGGCTGAAGAAACCATGGAAAACCAGATGACCATGGAGGAAGCTCTTAGTGGCGAGTTCCGAACAATCTCCAGGGGAGCGATTGTGACCGGAACTGTGATCGAAAAGAACCAGTCCGGAATTTATGTCGATCTGGGCTACAAGTCTGACGGCATCGTGCCGATCGAAGAATTCGACGGCGAAGAAAGCAAATACAACGTCGGCGACCAGATCAGGGTTTATGTCAAGAAAGTTGATGACGGTCACGGTCAGCTCATGCTGTCGTTCCGCCGCGCCAAGGAACTTGGCTCATGGGACGAAATCAACGAAGCTTTTACCAATAAGACCCCGATCGAAGCCACTGTAACCGAGCGCATCAAGGGCGGCTACAATGTCGACATCAAGGGCGTGCGCGCATTCCTGCCGCAGAGCCAGCTCTCCCACGGGAAAAACGCCAAAGAAAGCATCGGCAAAACTTTTCCGATGCTGGTCACTGAATTCGACCGCCGCCGCAAGAACGTAGTCGTTTCAGAACGCGCTATTCTCGACAAGGTTCGTGACAAGCGCAAGAACGAAATTTTTGAAAAGTACAACGTCGACGACATGATCAAGGGAACCGTTTCAAGAATCGTTGAATACGGCGCTTTTGTCGACCTCGGCGACGGCGTTGAAGGCCTGATTCACCGCAACGATCTGAGCTGGTCGGTAATTTCGAACCCACGCGAAGTTGTGCAGCCTGGCGAAACAATCGAAGCCAGAATACTCAAAATGGATTCTGAAAAGGGCAAAATCAGCCTCGGCCTCAAACAGAAGAAGGACAATCCCTGGGAAACCGTTGACAGCCGCTATCAGGTTGGCAAAAAATATCATGGCCGGGTTAAGAATCTCATGGATTTCGGCGCTTTCGTTGAACTCGAAGAAGGCATCGAAGGCCTGGTTCACATTTCTGACCTGTCATGGGCCCGCAACATCAAGCACCCGAGTGAAGTCGTCGCTTCTGGCGCCGAAATCGACATAGTGGTCAAAGAAATCGATAAAGAAAAGAAGAGAATCTCCCTCTCTTACAAAGAAGTTCTGCCACATCCGTGGGATGAAGTCACTTCCAAATACAAAATTGGTGATGTGGTTACCGGCAAGGTCAACAACATGACCGACTTCGGCGCCTTCATTGAAATTCAGCAGGGTATCGAAGGCCTTCTGCATGTCTCCGACATGGACTGGGTCAAAAAGATCAATCACCCCAAAGAAGTCCTCGAAAAGGGCCAGGAAGTCAAAGTCAAGATCCTCAACATCGACTCTGCCAACCATCGCCTCTCTCTCGGCCTCAAACAGACCACTACCGATCCCTGGGAAACCGTTGAAAACACCTACAAGGTGGGTGATCAGGTTACCGGCGTGGTTAAGAACATCGTTAACTACGGTGCTTTCGTTCAGCTTGAAAGTGGTCTCGAAGGCCTGCTGCACGTTTCTGAATTCTCCTGGCAGAATGAAGTCGAAAATCCGACCGAAGCCCTCAAGGTTGGCGACCAGGTTACCGTCATGGTTTACGAGATCGACAGAAACAAGCAGAAGATCGGTCTGTCACTGCGCCGCCTGCAGGATGACCCCTGGCGCGATATCGAACGCAAGTTCGGCAAAGACAGCGTTCACCAGGGCAAGATCACCAATCTGCTCGAGAATGGCGTTGAAGTCGAAGTTACCGAAGGTATCACCGGCTTCGTACATATCTCACAGCTTGCAGCCCAGCGGGTAAATTCTCCATCTGAAGTGGTTAAAGCCGGCGATGTCGTGACCTACAAGGTTCTCGAACTCGACCGCAAGAATCGCCGCCTCAAGCTTTCGATCAAGGAAGCCAGCATGGACAGCGACACCAAGGAACTCAAAAAATATCAGGCCGAATCAGAAACCGGCTTCTCAGACACGATTGGCGACCTGCTCAAAGAACAGCTCGAATCTTTCAAAAAGAACCTCAATAAGTAAGAGCATCAGCCCGTCTGAAATTCATACTTGACAACAGACGCTGCCCCAAAGTAAAAAAGGGGCAGCGTTTTTCTCTTGCAGATTTGTCTGCAACTATCCAAAGAAACAACTGGAGGATGTATGGCTAAGAAAATAGGAATCAACGGATTTGGACGCATCGGCAGAATGGTACTCAGGGCTGTTCTCGAGAATCCCGAACTCGAAGTAGTCGCCATCAATGACATTACCGACGCCAAAACCCTTGCTCATCTTCTCAAATATGACTCGGTTCATGGCAAGGCCAAATTTCAGGTAGAGGCCCAGGACGGCGCTCTGGTGGTCAACGGCAAAACCATCAAGATCTATGCAGAACGCGATCCCGGCAATATCCCCTGGAAGCAGCACGGAATCGAATACGTAGTTGAATCAACCGGCCTCTTTGTCGACAAGGAAAAGGCTGAAGTTCACATCACCAAGGGCGGCGCCCGCAAGGTTATCATCTCGGCTCCGGCCAAGAACGAAGACATCACCATCGTCATGGGTGTCAACGAAGACAAATATGATCCGGCAAATCATCATGTCGTCAGCAACGCCAGCTGTACTACCAACTGCCTGGCCCCGGTCGCCAAAGTCATGAACGACAAGTTCGGCATCGAAAAAGGCCTGATGACCACTATCCATTCATACACCGGCGATCAGCGCATTCATGATGCCCCGCACAAAGATCTGCGCAGAGCCCGAGCCGGCGCCCTGTCGATGGTACCCACCTCAACCGGTGCTGCCAAGGCGATTTCGCTGGTTATCCCCGAACTCAAAGGCAAACTCGACGGTTTCGCAATTCGCGTGCCGACCCCGAACGTATCGGTCGTCGACCTTGTGTTCAATGTCAAAAAAGCCACCACCGTTGAAGAAGTCAACGCTGCCGTTAAAGAAGCCGCCGGCACTGCCAGAAACAAAGGCATTCTCGCTTATTGCGACGAACCTCTGGTCAGCATAGATTTCAACGGCGATTCACACAGCTCGGCCTTTGACGCGATGTCAACCAAGGTGATCGATGGCAATCTCGTCAAAATTCTGTCCTGGTATGACAACGAATGGGGTTACAGCTGCCGCGTACGTGACCTGATTCTCTACATGGCCAGCAAATAACCGGAGTCTGACCCGTATTGAAGCCAACACAGGAGATCCGCGTGGCGGGTTTCCTGTGTTTCTTTTTTGCTGTATAATGATTTGCACAATCCCCTGTTAACGGAGGAACCTAATGTTCAGAACAATTAGAGATATCGCCCTTTCCGGCCGCAGAGTCCTGGTACGTGTCGATTTTAACGTGCCGCTCGATGAGAACCGCAACATCACCGACGATACCCGCATCAGAATGGCCCTGCCGACCCTCAACCACATTCTCGACAATGGCGGCAGGCTCGTGATTATGAGCCATCTCGGTCGCCCCAAAGGCGCCGTTGAACCCAAATATTCTCTCAAGCCGCTGGTAGCTCACTTGAGCAAGCTGCTCGGCAAACCCGTTCAGTTTGCCGAAGACTGCATCGGCGAGAAAGCCGCAGCTGTCGTCAACAACCTCAAGAATGGTGAAGTCGCGATGCTCGAAAATCTGC
>JAKQKW010000469.1 GCA_029560455.1 Candidatus Rifleibacteriota bacterium | reverse complement strand
AATGGTCGCCAGGCTCAAGAACCGCATGCATGAAAGCAAAAATCGGCTCTTCGGCACCGGTGAACAGCAGAATCTGTTCAGGCGTCACCGATTCATAAAGTGCAGCGATATCGCGGCGTAATGCCGGATCACCCAGGCTTTCGGTATAGCCCAGCCAGATTTTTTTGAGCGAGTCTTCGCTGCCTGGTTCGAATGCGAGCAGGTCAGCGATGCTCATTGCTTCGGGGTCACTCGAGCCGAGCAGATATTTTGCCGAAAATTCGTGTCGGGCAAAGTAGCGCTCGAGCTCGAATGGCCTGATCTGCATTATTCTTCGCCTTCGTTAGCGCCGGCTTCTTCGAGAGCCTTTGCTGCTTCTTCAGCAGCCTGCTCAGCGGCTTTTTCGGCTGCTTCAGCAGCCTTTTCGGCTTCTTCGGCCGCTTTTTCAGCTTCTTTTACTGCCGCATCGACATCGGGCACGTCAATGCTGGCGTCATCGCCGTTAACGTCGATCTTCATGTCACCGATGCTGATAGAGCTCTGATCACCATCTTTGTTGATTTTGAGGCCACCCACATCGACATTGGCAGCATCGCCGCTGGCATCAACGGTTACGCCAGGCAGGCTGACCTTTGCCTTGTCGCCTTCAGCATCGACAGTAACGCCCGGCAGACTGACTTTTGCCCCGGATTCGCTAGAATCGATGCTGATGCCGGGCATATCAACCTTGGCGCCGCCTTCGCCGGTCTCAATTTTGATGCCGCCCGGCAGGCTGATTTTGGTCGCGCCACCGTCGGTTTTTACTTCAGCGGGCTTAACATCTGCCGATTCGACGGCGGGTGCCTGACCCTGTGGCGCCTTCTGATCACTACCACACCCGGTTACCATCATTGCACCAGCCATAAATGCCATTATAATCAAGCCATTAGTGTTTTTCATAAAGATTCCTTTTCAGTTTTAATATCCAGATCCCGCCATGATTCTAGCACCCCGCCTGATGTACAGCAACAAGATTCAATTGAACCCAGTAATAAACAATTACCCGGCTCATGAGGACTTAACGAGATATTTTGGCTGGACTATTTCTCTGACAAGCTTATCATGCAGACCCATGTGAAAAGTTATCCGCAAGTTATATAATTTCCCCAGATTATCAAGAGGGTTTCTTTAACCTTCTCTTGAATTTTTTCGAAAACTATCAGCGCACTCTGGGGAAAAGATTACTGGCGGAAATGGTGCTTGAAAAGCTGGTGCACCTTGAGATCTGCGGTAGTGTCGTTGCCGAGTGCCGAGCTGAAATTGGTGTAACCGGAGCTGATATCTTTTATGGTTACGATTTTATCGTCAATCGCGAACAGTACCCGCCATGATTTAAAGCGCAAAATCAAGCCGGCAGCGTCTTTAATGTATTTGTTGCGGGTTGCATCGTGCGGATTGTGACTGAGTTGAGCACTGATGACCCCACGCAGATTTACGCCATGCCTCTTCAGATAATCAACTTTTCTGGCCGCCACTTCTTCATATTCGATATCGTAGACTTCTTTAACGACATTTTCGAGCCAGCCACGCCGGGCATTCGGAAAGCTGTCGTAGTCAACAATATAAGGTTTGATATCGATGACCGGCGTATTGTTGAGCAGGTCAGAACCGCTGATATAAACACAATTGCCCTCGACGCGGTCGAGTTTGACGCAACTCATGCCAAGCGGGTTGGGGCGATAAGGCGAGCGCGTCGCAAAAACGCCCTTTTTGCCCTTTCCATCAGAATACGGAGGGTTGGTAAGCGGGCGCCAGTTGCGGTTCAAATGAAAGACGAAAAATACCCAGATGTATTCGAAGCCGGCCAGGTCTTTGAGGCCCTGCTCGTAGTTGTGTCCTTTGATAAGCTCTATGCAACCCTCTACCTCTGAAAGCACGCCCTGCATCGGCTGCTCCTGATGATAGTCGTGAGCGCACCTGAAAACGCCTATCGGCTTGAATTCAAACATCTCGTCATCGGCCGGCGCCGGTCAGAAGTCGTTCGACATCGGCCCGCTCAAGAATTGCCGGGAAATAGACCTGTTCGAAATCGCCGAGATCGATCAATTTTTCAGAGCCGCTGGCAAGTTCGCGAAGAACCGTGCTGAATCGGCCATTACGCAACGATCGATAAATCAGGGTATCACCATTCCGGCTGACTCCCGGCTGCCAGTCATAGGTTCGCGCATTGGTGACATTTTCATACTGCCAGGTGCCCTGGGTGTCTTTGAGCAGCTCAAAAACGCTGCTGATCTGGCCAACACGGCGCACGAAAAATATGCGCCCCGAAGTCTGGTTCACATGACTCTGCCAGTTCTGGCCGCCACTGACGATAACTTCTTCGTCACCAGTATCGAGATCGCGGTGATTGATGGTAAAACCGGCAGCAGTCACGCGCGACAACATGATGCGATTCGGCGACAGCCAGGCCAGTTGCCCGCCTGACAGGCCGTTGAATTCGAAAGGTTCGAAATCGCCATCAGGAAAGCTGACCATGCCAGTCTGCACCGAACCGTCACTCATCCCTCTGACGCAGAGAATGCGGTCGTCCCATGGCGAAGGTACTGGCCAGCCCAGACTGCCGAGAGGATCTTCAAGCTGCCATACGGTTTCGTGCCGCTCATTCATGGCAATGAGTCCATAATGCTCGGGCGCAATTTCGCGGGAGGCAAGAACCAGCCCTTTATGTGACCACCAGCAGGCATTACCTTCTTTCGCCGTAGTATCGGTTAAAGCGGTAACCAGACCCTTTTCACCATCCGGCTGCCAGAGATAGATTTCAGAACTGCCGTCATTGGCGCCTACGAACAGAATGCCAGCCGGTGTTTCCTGTGCACCGGCCACGACTGCAATTGCCAGCAGCATACCGAACAGAATGATTCCTGCTTTCACTTGTAAGTGCCTCACCCCCAAAAAATATCAACCAATATATACCACAGATTACCGGGCAGCAATTCTCGGTATACGTACTGAAGCAGGTTCTCACACATAGTTTGTTTGATTTGCATCTCTCAATGCTACTTTCAGCTACTCTTGTACTTGCATTAAAATTGTGATTTACTTCAGGAATGCGAAATGGACCAGAAACACTACAGTTTAACCGTCTTGTAAAAGAATTCAGGGAAGTATTTTCCAATATTCCAGACCAGCGCAAGCAAAATAAAACAAACTATCCGCTGACGGATGTTGTCGCTGCTGGTCTGGCAATGATGTTCTGGCAAGATCCTGGTGTCCTTCCTTTTCAGCAGCGACTCCAGGATCAGGCCGGTTCAAGCAATCTAAAGAGCATGTTTGCTGTGGAAAAGGTTCCCAAAGAAAGTCAGTTCCGCGACTTGCTCGACCCCATAAACCCCTCATTTATCCTTGCAGCCCTTCGCCGGGGAATTTCTTTGTTGAGCAGCACAAGAAAATGGCTTGATTTCAAAGCATTGAACGGGCGATATCTCGTAGGACTCGACGCAACTGGCTACTTTCACTCGGAAAAGATCCATTGCGACCGCTGCCTGGAAAAACACCATGAAGATGGGCGCGTGGAATATTATCATCAGGTTCTTATTGCTTCGCTGATTCATCCCATAACAGGCCAATCATTTCCGCTTTGCGCCGAAGAAATTCGTAGGGAAGATGGCCAAACCAAGCAAGATTGCGAAATAAACGCCGCCTATCGATTATTGCCTTACCTGGCAAAGAGATATTGCCATCTCGATATGGTTTTGCTTGCTGATGGCCTTTATTCAAAAACTCCAATGATTGAACTGGCCAGATCACTCAAAATGAATTTCATCTTTGTCGCGAAACCATCAGATCACAAGCACCTCACTGAACAATTAACAGGATTGCGCCTTTCTGGGGAAGTTTCGACAATAGAAAAAACAAACGATCAAAAGAAAGTCCTACAGACTCTGGAATTTGCGAAAGAGGTTCCAGTATTTGCAAAAAATGATCTGGTCTGCAACTGGGTTTCAATCTCTGAGAGCGCAAAAGGAAAGAAGGCCGGTTACAAAAATACATGGCTGACAAGCTTAAAGCCTACAAGCAAAAATGTGGCAGATATAGCTGCGGCTGGCCGGCATAGATGGAGCATCGAAAATCAGACATTCAATGCCTTGAAAAACCAGGGATATAACTTTGAACACAACTTTGGTCACGGAAAGATAAACCTCAGATTCAACTTTCTCTTGCTCAATCTATTGGCTTTCCTTATGCATCAACTGTTAGAGATCGGCGATCCGTTATACGCTCAGTCCAAAACTTGGAAAAAGACACTGAAAGAATCTGTGGAGCATGTCAGATGGGCTGTTAGACTAGCATTATGGCCGGACTGGGCAACTCTTTTAAACAGTTATCTTGGTAGAGGCCCGAAACTCCGCTTAGATACTGGATAACACAAACGATCCCGACGAAACCCCTGCCAGAAGCCGTACCAATTCGCTTACCGAGAATTGCTGATTACCGGGGATTGCCTTTGACTTTGCCAAGGACGCCTGTTAAGCTGTTTAAAACCGGCACGATTACGGAGGGGTTTATGAATCTTCGAAAATTCTATTATTTAGCGATCATTGCTGCTATCCTGCTTTGCCCGGGAGTAATCGAGGCCACCAGATCCAGCTCGATTACGCTCGAATGCCCGGTATGCGGCAACAGCCTCACTGGCCGCGAACTGATGTCGACCAACAACTTCGGTGGCGTCGATACTGATTTCATGCAGCGACCGATGGGCGCCTCACCGATTCTGATCAGACCGGCAACCTGTCTCAAATGTGGCTTCTCAGGCTATGTCGACGACTTTTCCGAAGAAGCGAAAAAGAAAATGCCGGCAACTTTTACAGCCGCAATCAAACAGGACAAAGTATTGAAACCGGCAGTAGATCTTGCCTCATACAGCGATCAAATCGATATGCCGGCCTGGGCAAAGTATGACCTGATCGCACAGGTTCGCAAACTCGAGAGCGCGCCGGCAGGTGATATCGCACACCAGTATCTGTGTGCAGCCTGGGCAGTGAGAATCGAGGCTGTCATACCGCTGTCGATAGAAGACTTAAAAGAAATGGAAAAATTTCTCGATGCAAAATTCTCAGATCGCTTTAAACAGCGCGACCGCAATGCTGCATCCATTTTTGTCGAAGCCGGCCTTGAGTCACTGAAAATAGGTGCAGGCGCCAGTCAGGAAGACAAAAAAGCAGCACTGACCGGTGCCGTATTTATGTTGCGCCGATATGGCGAAAATCCTGATGCGCTCAAGGCCATGCAGATGCTTGCGCCACTGCTCGCCAGCGACACCGCACAAAACGTTGAACAGGTTCTCAATGAGAGCATCGACCGCGAACAGAGGTTTCAGAAACTTGCTGTCGAAAACTTCAAAACTGCGATTGAGACTGAGAAAAACGCTGAGATGAAAGCACGTTTCTGCTACCTGACCGGCGAAATTTATCGCCGCCTCGGCGATCTCAGCGAGGCCCGCGCCTGGTTCGAAAAGACGCGCGCCATCAAGGAACGCCCGACTTTTCTCGACGAAATGATGACCGAAGTCGAACAGCGCATGCCAGCATCAGAGTAATTCACCAAAGACAGGAA
>JAKQKW010000467.1 GCA_029560455.1 Candidatus Rifleibacteriota bacterium | reverse complement strand
GCTGCAGAAGCAGCTGGGTAAAACAGCCACGATCATCAATTATGGCTTCGGCCCCAACAACTGCATCTATTACAATGAAAGCGGCGAAGACAGGCAGCAGCAGACGGTAACGATCAAAGGTATTCTCAAAGTCTTAAACCGCGACGCTCTCGACAAGTTCCGCCAGAAACCAATTGGCCGTGCCATAGAGCTTGGCTGCGGCCTTCTTTATCTGACGCCCTGAAAATTCCTAAAAAAATAAAAGCAGCAGTGATTTTCACGTCATTCCCGCCCTTATACCAGGGGTACAGGCGGGAATTATGTCTACAGCTTAGATCCCTGCCTGTGCGCAGGGATGACTTATAAAAGCAGCAACCGCAGGTCCTCGGCCTGCGGTTGCTGGTAAATCACTTAGTTTCTGAAGCTACTGGTGGGGTTAGAGGCGGTGCCGTCGCTTTCAATTCAGCACTTTCGATGGGTGCGGCCTTGTTGGAGGCTTCGGCAGCCGGTGGCGCCTTGGCGCCGGTTTCGACCTTTTCGGCAACTACGGCTTTTTCAAGTGATAGTTTCTTACCTGCCTTTTTGTCAGATGTTCCCGTCCCGGACTTCCCTTTCAGCGTGTCTTTCAACTTCGTCGGTTTCTCGATTTCTGTATTTTCATCGTAAAAACTGACGAATGATTCTACATCATAGCGTTTTCCCTCGACGATGAGAATGCCATCGCCGGTTTCAGCCGATTTACCAGAAACAGCGGGTGCAGCAGTAGCGGCTTTTTTGCCGCTGACACCGCCGGCCGGTTCACCGACACGACCCAAACCCTTCTGAAACCCGTCGCCAAGGTCTGCTCCTGAGAAGCGACCGGCGAGAAATTCACGGGCCATACGGCCCCAGGCACTGTTCGGGTCTAATCTGGCATATTCTTCGAGGTATTTTTTGGTCTGAGCGGTTTCGCCAAGACTGTATGACAATGAAGCCATGTTCCAGAGCGATTCGAAATCAGAACGATCCCGCTGGTAAGTCTGAGTGTACCAGTAGAGAGCCTCGCGCTGCTGACCATTTTTCAGGCAGGTGACGGCAAGCTTGCGGGTGATTTTATCTGAGGTCGGGTTCGCGCGGTGCAGTCGCATCAGCACCGGAATCATCGCTGCCGATTCGCCTTTCTGAAACACCCTCGGGTGCAGCAGGTCTTCTGGCTGCATCAGATCGCGCTGTGGCGCGGCATGCACCGGTTGCTGCTTTTTCGGCGCAATTTTTGGGCGCGCTTTCGGCGCCGGCAGATTTTCAGAAATGTATTCGTCGCAATAACCGAGGTCCCTGACGAATTCCTGCAGATCGGGGTCGGCGCTGAGGGGCGCACATACCAGACCTAACAGGACAGGTAGCAATAATTTTTTCATAGGGTTTCCTGCAGATAGTTTTTAGCTGAAGCAGCCTCGGGTACTTTTTCGGCACAAATCGCTGATTTTTCAGCTATTTTTTTTATTTTTTTCAATAATATCACACCCGACCGCACTTTCGCCAATGGAACAGAATTTGCTTGCATAAAGCCGGCCAGAAGTGCGGAAAAGGCAGGCGCAACTCCGCAATTGCTCATGGCCGGCGATGAAACATGGAGGTTTCAGCTTATGCAAAGTCACTTATCAACTGCTGCGTTAATAAAGTTCGGTCGTGGCAACGGACCGGTCTATCACAATAATTTCACTCAAAGCAGCATTCCACAGACTCTGAAGCAGACTCCAGCCTGCGCGGGAGTAACAAACAAAAGCAGCATCATTCCGGGCTTAGCCTCAGAATACAGAATCTCAATGCAATTGCCAAAGTTGATCCATAAGCTTGCGGCAGCTCTGATCGTTATTACGATTTTTTCTGCCAACAATCAGGCCTTTGCTGATCAGATTGTCATACCGCCGCTTTTCAGGGCCAACCAATACCCGGGCATGTCGACACCCCTTTACCCGGGCTCAAATTCTCATACCGGCATCATCAACCACCCAGCTTATCCGGGCACGGTTACAAACCCGGGCAACACAGGCGGCAGTGGCAACCCGGCATACCCCGGCACCTCTAACAGCAGTGGAAACAGTGGCCCTGTCTACCCCGGTTCCGGCAGCAATACGGGCTATCCCGGCTCTTCCGGCAGTAACGGCAACGTCGGCCCGGTTTACCCGGGCACCGGCGGCAACAGCGGCTACCCTGGCAACAGTGGCAACCCGGGTTATCCTGGCAGCGGCAACCCCGGATATCCAGGCAACAGCGGAACGCCCGCAACCCCTTCGAATCCTGGCGCTATCAGTGATTATAATCTTTACAATTATGGTCACAGCAAATATGCAGCCGGCAATTTTAACAGCGCCTTTATCTATTTCGACCAGCTGGTGAAACAGTATCCTGGCTCACAATATGCCGATGACGCCGATTTCTGGCGGGCAAAAATCAGGGCGGAACAGAAAAACCACCAGCAGGCAATCACGCTGTTTGCAAACTTTCTCAGAATCTGGCCGGCTTCTGATTATTATGCCGAGGCTCTTTACACGCTGGCAGAGACAGAAAAAGCCTTTGGCCGAATCAATTACGCAAACCGCAACCATCTCTTTGAGGCGGCCGGGCACTTTGCCGGTTACCAGCAGCGGTATCCGCAGAGCCCGAAGGCTTCCGAAGCCCTTTTCCAGGCAGGCGAATGTTTTGAAATTTCAGGTGACTATAACAGCTCCAGGAGTTATTATTATCGGGTTACACAAATATACCCGTATTCTGCAGCTGCAGCCAAAGCACGCGAAAAGCTCAGCGGCAGATACTGAAATCAAAACAGGAGCAACAGATGCAGTCATCCAAATTCCGCGCCGCGGTTTTTGCTGCGGTATTGCTGGCATTCGTGCCATTTCTCGGCTTCGCGTCAACGGCTTTCGATTTTTCGCCGCTCGAAAAGTCGGTCGTTGAAACCACTCTGGCCAACGGCCTCAAACTGATCATCATGCCGCGCCACGATGCACCGGTCATTTCGTTCGTGACCTGGGCCGATGTCGGTGGTTCAGACGACCCAAAAGAATACACAGGCCTCGCCCATATGTTCGAACACATGGCTTTCAAAGGTACCGAGACCATCGGTACTAAAGACAGCGCCAAAGAATTTCTGAAAATGGCCAAAGAAGATGCCATTTTCAAGCAAATCAGAGCAGAACGCCTAAAGGGGCGCCTCGCCAGCGAGAAGCTCATCGCTTCTCTGACGGTCGAATTCGAAAAAGCCATCGGCGAAGCTTATGAACTCGTCGTTCCCAATGAATTTGCCAATCGCCTGCAGAAAGAAGGCGGCTCGGAACTGAACGCCTGGACCTCACGCGATCAGACCGCCTACGTCGTCAGTCTGCCCTCGAACAAGATCGAATTCTGGATGGCAATGGAATCAGAACGCTTTCTCAAGCCCCGGCTGCGCGAAATGTATCGCGAACGCCAGGTCGTGGCTGAAGAACGCCGCATGAGCGTCGAAAACCGCCCGATCGGCAAGCTGGTCGAAGAATTTATCTGCACTGCGTTCAAGGCACACCCTTATCGCAACCCGCTGATTGGTTATATGTCAGACATTCAGAACTATTCACGCGAAGCGGCGCAGGCCTTTTTTGACCGCTACTATTCGCCCGGCAATCTGGTTGTCGCCATTGTCGGCGATGTCAAACCAGCCCATGCGATCGAGCTGGCAAATAAATACTGGGGCCGCATTCCGGCACGCCCCCTGCCCTCACGCATTGCCACGGTCGAACCCGAGCAGACCGGTGAGCGCCGCGTCAGCATTCAGGACCGCGCTCAGCCGGCAATGATGATCGGCTGGCATGTTCCCGAAGAAACCCACGCTGATTCACCGGCAATTCAGGCGTTCATCGATATTCTCGGCCAGGGCCGTACCTCGCGCCTGCATCGCCGCATGGTCAGAGACATGAAAAATGCCGTTTCGATCAGCGCTTTCAGTGGCTGGCCCGGCAACAAATACCCGTCACTCGCCGTTGTTTTCGCCTATCCGGCTCAGGGCAAAACGAACGTTGAATGCGAAAAGGTCATTTATGAAGAACTCGAAAAGCTGAAAAATGAACTGCTCAGCAACGACGACCTCGATAAGGTCAAAGCCCGCGCCATGGCCCGCTTCATTTCGGGTCTGCGCAGCAACATGGGTATGGCCGAGCAGCTGGCAAGCTACAATCAGCTCTGGGGTGACTGGCGGGCTCTGTTCAAAGAACTCGACCGCATCAATGCCGTAACCCCGCAGGATGTTCAGCGAGTCGCCCAGAAGTATTTCGTCGAACGCAACCGCACCGTAGCCACCATGGACACCATTGTTGAACAGGCTGCCGCTAAAGATGCCGCTAAAGATGCCGCCAAAGAAGAAACCTGCCAGGAGGGCTGCAAATGATTAACCGCAATTTTCGCTGCTTGCTGATTACCTCTTTCCTGGTTTTCGCAATCTTTGCCGGCTTTGTTCCGGCTTCGGCCATCGACCTCGATGCCATGACTTTCCCGCCACTCGGCCCGATCGAACTGCCCGACATCGAAGAAGTCAAACTCGAAAACGGCATGCGCCTCTACCTGCTTGAAGACCATTCACTGCCGCTTATAGAAGCTTCAGTGCGCATTCATGGCGGTTCTTACCTCGAACCGGCCGAGAAGATCGGCCTGGCAAATTTTGTCGGTGAACTGCTGCGCACCGGCGGCACCGAAAAATGGAGTGCTGACGAACTCGATGAACTGCTCGAAGGAATCGGTGCCTCTGCCGAAACCAGCAGCGATATCATTGCCGGCAGCCTCAAACTGATGATGCTCAGCGCCAAAAAAGAACTGGCCATCGAAGTAATGGCCGAAATCCTTCGCCGGCCGCGCTTTGAAGAATCACGTTTCGAGCAGACGATGATCGCCGCCAAATCCATGATTTCACGGCGCAATGACCAGCCAGATTCAATCGGCGAACGTGAATTCGAAAAAATGATCTACGGCAATGCTTCGGTTTATGCCCGCCATTCTGAATACGCTACCCTTAAAGCCATCAGCCGCGACGATCTCAAAGCCTTTCATCAGAAAGTCTACCGCCCAGAAAACGTTCAGATGGCGATCTGGGGTGACTTCAGCCGCAAAGAAATTCTTGCTCTGGTCAAAAAGTATTTCGCCGACTGGGAAAAGGGTAAAGAAGCGCTGCCTGAATTCCCCAAGGTTGATTACAGCTTTGACAAGCGCGTTGGCGTCGTCGATCTGCCCGAAGCCCGCCAGGCCAATGCCTATATCGGCCATCTCGGCGGCCGTCTGACCGACGAGGATCACCCGCACCGTATCGTCATGAACAATATTCTTGGCGTAGGTTTCGGCAGCCGTCTTTTCAATCAGGTGCGCTCGAAAGCCGGCCTGTGCTACCAGGTTTATGGCATTTATACCGCCAATCTGTCTTACCCCGGTATGTTCTATAACTATGTGGCCACCAAGAACGAAACCGCCGGCAAGGCAGTCAGCATGATCATCGACGAGATCAGACGCTTTCAGAAAGAACCGGCCACCGAAGCCGAACTGAAAGCCGCCAAAGACCGCTACCTGAACTCTTTCGTCTTCAACTTCGACGAAAAGCAGAAGGTCATCGAACGACTCGTCTATTATGATTTTTTCGGCCTGCCGAAAGACTTTCTCAACAAGCAGAAGGAAATGGTCGAAGCCACGACCGCCGAAAACGTTCTCGCGGCCGCCAACAAATATCTCAAACCAGACTCACTGCGCATACTCGTGGTCGGAAACCAGAAAGAATTCGACATGCCCCTCGAAAAACTCGATAACGGCAAACCAGAAGCAATCGACGTGACCATTCCACCCGAAAAGTAAAAATCTCTCTAAGATTCTCACAAACTGCCGCAGGCTATTCAACGCCCGCGGCAGTTTTTTATTTATTGATTACTGCAGAAACAAAGTTGAACTGGTTCGTCGGCCCGGCCTATCAGTCGGGTTGCTTTTTTGCTGACAGGAGGTCAGCGATACTCGGCGGCATCAGGATAGATGCTGCCGGGTGCTCCAGCCAAGAATGTTTTTATCAAGTTTTCGCTCAGCAGAACCGCTCTATCCTGCGCGGTTCTGC
>JAKQKW010000466.1 GCA_029560455.1 Candidatus Rifleibacteriota bacterium | reverse complement strand
GGTAGTTTTGACGCAGAGCCATAGCTATCAAGAGAAACTCTCGACTGGCGAGAGTGTAGCGAATGAGATCACGCCGAGAGCCCGGCATAAGCGGAGACTCTAAGATTTAATTCTTGAACTCTTATGTGACAGAGGACTAGTCCTCTCTCACATTTGAATTATGGGGTGAATGGATGGCGATTATGACCGGCACAACAGGAAGTCAAGCGCCGGGCCTCAGGCGCGAAAACTTTTTGCACACGGAGTGCTTATGCAGAGCTGCGCAGGATAGAGCGGCTCTGCCGAGCCAGGCTCTTTTAACTCAGGCCTGGGATGACTGTAGCAGTTCGAAAGCCTTATCGATATTTTCTGCCTGAGTAGAAAGCGAAAAGACTCCGGTGAGTCCGAAAAACTTCTGCTGAATGGCATTCAGGCCAGAAATAACAACCAGACCTTCGTAATCCTGGACTATCATAAGAGTTTCGAGCAAAGCGGCCATGCCAAGACTGTTTATGACTTCGCAACTGGTAAAATCAAAAATCAGGCGACTTTTGTCCTTGTCGCAAAGATTACCTACTTTTGTCGCAAGCCCCTCAAGCGTTTCGTTGGTGCAGTAATTCTGAAACCGCACAATCGGAAACCCTTTTTCTTCTGTTATGGTATAAGCAAGTGCTGCCATTTTCAGCTCCCTGATCGGAATCTTTCTGGATTTTACCATAATCCGCGCAAAAGTAAAAAATTTTGAAAATTTTTCTTGTACATCATCGCCCTTTTCGATATTCAGCGGTTTTGCCAGGTTTGCCATTGTCTGTGATTGTCTGTTATTGGCAAAAAATCAGTACTAAACAAAACTTCACTTTCGCTCGAAAGGGTTTTTGGATTTGTTTGCCTCCTTATTTTTCAGGTCCGGGTAACCCCCGGATTTTTTTTTGCCCGCTCAACAGCAACCTTCTGCCAAACTGTCAATAATCAGCAGAATATAACCGATAGGCTGATATATTGTTGATAATCACATAAGTTAATCCGCTTAATAAGCCCCTTAATTCAGCAGATTAAGGGCGCAGGCGGGTTTCTCATGAGCGGAAACTTCGAGCCAGGCAATTTTGACGCTAAGCCATGGCTTTTTACCGTATATCTTCGCCTGGGGAGAGTTGTAGCGAATGAGATTCCGCCGAGAGCCCGGATAAGTGGTAAACACTTGAGCGTGAACCTATTTTAACGCATTGAAACAGATTGGAGACTACTATGGATAAAGCCGCCAGAGATTTTCTAAGCAGCCTGCTACGCGCTCCATCACCTTCAGGTAATGAAAGCGCCCATCAGCGTATATGGCTAGATTACGTCAAAAGATTTGCCCAGGTCGACACCGACCATTCAGGCACGGCCATAGGCATGCTTAATCCTGAAGCCGAATTCAGGGTTCTCCTCGCCGGACACAGCGACGAAATCGCGATGATAGTCAAGCGCATCGATGAGCGTGGTTTCATCTACTTCACCAACGCTGGCGGCATAAAATCAGCATTACTCCCGGGTCTCAAGGTCGACATTCTCGGATATGGCGGCAAAATCGGCGGCGTCATCGGCTTCAACCGCAAGTCAGACGCAGATGCCCCGGCAAAGCCAAAGTGCGAAGACTACTTTATCGACTGTGGCTTCAGCAACAAAAAAGAAATCGAAAAATACGTGCGAGTCGGCGATTATATTCTATATCAGAGCGAACCCGAGATATTCAACAACGACAAGCTCGTCTGCAAGGGACTCGACAACAAGACTGGCTCATTCATCGTCGCTGAAGTCTTAAGAAAGCTGAGCCGGCAGAAGCTGAAAATCGGCGTCTTCGCCGCCAGCACTACGGGCGAAGAAACTAACATGCGCGGCGCTCACAGCGCCGGAGCGCTTGTACAGCCAGATATGGCTATCGCCTGCGATGTCACCTACAACACCGACACGCCCGGCGAAGATGCGCAGAATCCTTCAGAAGTGCTGCTGGGGAAAGGGCCAGCACTGTCGGTCGGCAGCCCGGTTAACCGCCGCGTCAACGAGCTGCTCGAAAAAGCTGCAAAGAAACACAAGATACCCTATCAGCTCGAACTTACCCCGGCACGCACGCACACCGATGCCGACAAAATAATGTTCACCGGAATCGGTGTACCGGTCGCACTGGTTTCGCTGCCGCTGCGCTATATGCATTCACCGATTGAAATGGCCTCGATGAAAGACATCGAGGCAGTAATCGAACTGTTGGCTGCAACTATCGCCAGTCTGACCGGGAAAGAAGACCTGCGCCCGATCAAGCCCTGACACGAATCAGCGGGGAGGCGATACTTCTTCGAATCCCTGCAGTATTTCGGGATCTTTAGGATAAAGCACGCAGCGCAAACCGTTCATATGGCGCGGCGCGCCGCCCTGGCCGGCTTTGGCATAAACTTCGTTTTCGTCTTCAACCCAGGCTCCGCCGATAACATCGACGCCGAAGTCGAATAGTGCCGAACTCATAGGCACCGACGGGCCGACTACGATGATTTTTGCACCAGGTTTCTTGAGCGCGAGCAGACCCTCGATGGTATCGTTGAGGCAGGTAACCCCGGTCATGGCGACGACATCAGCCTGCGGAATAATCTTTACCGCTTCGCCGGCATGCAGATCGCCTTCCTGCGGGCGCTTCTCGATAATATGAAAAGCCGAGGCAACTTCTTTAATGCGCTCAGTATGTGGGAAATGTCCGACCACAGCCACGCGCTTGCCAACACCAAGCTGTGCCGCCAGTTCGAGGGCATTTCCGGTAAAATACTTTTTGCCGTCAAGCGGCAGGGCGCTGTTAAGCGCGGCTATCGCAAACGACCGCTCTATTCCCTGCAATGAATCGGTCCAGCTCAAAACCTTTGCCAATCCCAGTGTTTCAACTTCGCCCATGTGTGAAACCGGCAGATGAACTTTGTATTCGAAAACCCGCTCATCGCTGAGAGTCATGCTGATACCAAGTCGTTTCGATTTGGCCGTAGTTATGAAGGCGAAGGTCGAAACCTTCTGCAGTGGCAGTTCGTAAAACTCGGCCGGGATCGTGGCCTTTACGGCTTCAAGTATCAGTGACATGATTCCTCCTTCGGCGCATTCGCCCCACAAGCGTCAGAATAATTCCATTCAGCGCTCTAATGCAAGTCTTTTTTTGGCATATGCAAATAACTAGCTATTTGCGGGCAGTATTTTAATTGACAGTACTGATAAACCAGTTTAGCATAAAAATAGTTTACAAAGTAGTGTTAAGTATTAACTGATTCTTTGAGACGCCAAAGGAAAAGCATTCACATGCTGAATAATTTTATAGCTTTCATCGATGCCGGCGGCCCAGTTATGTACCCCCTGACCGTACTCGGCGTCATGATCTTCGTGCTTGGCATCTATCAAATAATCTGGCTCGGTATCTGGAGCCTCAAATCAGACCTCTACGCCTGTGCCGGCGCTCCGATGTGGGCAAAGAAAGCGATTGCGCTGGCCCGTCATCAAACTGGCTTTGCCGGGCTGACTATTCTTGAGTCAATTGAACTCTGCTTTTCGCGTATGGAAGACTGCCTGACCAGAAGAGTGCCAGCCATGCGCTTCATGGCCCAGATCAGCACCCTGCTGGGTTTTCTTGGCACGGTAACTGGCATGGTCAGGGTATTCAACACAGTTTCACAACTTGGTACAGTCACGCCAGCCGACCTCGCCGGCGGCATTCACGAAGCCCTTTTCACCACGGTGTACGGACTGATACTCGCTATTATCGCCTGGGGACTGACCTATTGCATCGAAGCCCTTTCGCGCCGCCATCTGCGACATCTTGAACTGCTCGTCATCAACGAACTCGAAAAAACCACGGGCAGCCTGCCGGGAGTTACCGATGCGCCTCAGCCGGAGAAATAACCGCGAAACCTTTGCCCTCGATCTGACAACCTGCTCAGACATCATTTTCACGCTGCTGATTTTTTACATTCTGACTCAGAGCTTTGTCGTGCAGGTTCCGGTCGATCTGCCCAGACTCGAATCAGAAGTGCAGAATATTTCGAGCACGGCACAGCGAATCGAGATCACGGAAAATGGCGAAGTCAGCTGGAACAACGAGACACTGCCGACCGACTGGAAGCCGGCTTTCGCGAAAAAGCTTGCCAGCATGCCGCCTGACAGCAGTTTCGTAATCGTCGCGCATCACCGGGCACCGGCCGGGGTCGCCATCGAACTGCTCGATCGCCTGCGCCTGGCCGGTATCGGCAGCGTAGCCTTTGGCGGGATTCCTGAAAAAAACTGAAAAAGCAGAGCCATGACCGAGCGACTTGCCCAGTTTAGAAATAACCTGCTCTGGCCGTTTTCGATTGTCGCTGGCCTGCTTCTGCATATGGTTCTCATCAGCTTTTTATGGCATATCTGCACTTCCTGCGATGACATGCAGCCGCCGGTTCTTCGCCTTATCAGCCTGTCAAAAACAGTAATACCTCCGCCGCCGGAAGAAGCAGTTCCGGCTGTAGAACCGGCCCAACAGCTGGTTAAACCAGAGCCGCAAGTTGTTCAAGCAGTTGTCGAACCTGTTCCGATCTCCGCACCTGAGCCAGTCATTGAACCAGTTATAGAGCCAGAGCCGGTTATCGAACAAAAAGCAGTTGAACCTGAACCGGTCATTGCGCCAAAGCCAGTCGCAGAACCGGCAAAGCCGAAAACCATCAAGCCAAAACCCAGGCCGGCAGTTAAGCCAGTGACTAAGGCGCCACCCGCCGCGCCACAGACAAAACCGGCAACTACGCCGATAGTTGCGACTCCGGTGCCGGCCAGGCAGACGACCGCCAACAAACCAGCTGTTGCCGCAGCACCAGCTGCGCCGGTGGCTGCGCCAGTTCCAGCGCAAGATTTCAGCGGCTACCTGCAGAAAATTTACCGTCAGCTCGAACGCGGCAAAAAATATCCCGACCGGGCACGCCGGCGAGGAATTACCGGCAAAGTCACTATCGCTTTTTCCATCAGCAAAGATGGCCGTGCCCGCGACGCAACGATAGTCGGCAAAGCCCCGCCAGAACTCGCCGAAGCTGCTTTGAAGCTGGTCGCTTCACAAAGGTTTGCAAGTCCGCCAGAAGGCTGGAACAGCACCAGTCGCATCGAAATGCAGATAAATTATACACTGCGCTGAAAAAGTGTTATAAAGAAATACAAAATGACAATTTTTGATCAAGGAGAGTCGAATGGGAATTCATCAGAAGCTGATTGATTGTGCAATGCCGTGGGTAGATGGGCAGACAGTTAAGGAGTTGCGCTTCGGCCTTGGTTACAGCTGCGTCGAACTCAGCGACGGGCGCATGGGACTGGCCTGGACGCCGGATCAGAAAACCTGCTCATGTACACATCTTGAGGCGGCCGGCCAGATAGCCGGGCAATCAGCCGAAAAGATACTCGGCTGGTTGAACAGCGAAAATCCGCTCGAACGAACCGCGGGACTCGCCGTATTCAACGCCCTGAATTCACGCAAAGAACGCCTTTTTACTGAGGGAGAAGCGACTTCTCTGCTCAAGATCCAGCCTGGCGACCATGTTGTCATGATCGGCTATTTTGCACCGGTCGTACCTTCTATCAAAGCGACCGGCTGCCGTTTTGAAGTCGTTGAGCTCGACCCCGACAAACCTGATGTAATCACTCCTGTTATGGGTTTCAGAGCGCTGGAAGAGTGCGATATCGCCATCATTACTGCCACCAGCATTATCAACGGCACTTTTGACAGTCTGGCTGCAGCCTTGAAGCGCAACCGTGCCGCCCTTATCCTTGGCCCCTCGACCCCGATGTGTCCCGAGGCCTTCGCCGGCACGCGCATAACCCAGCTCAGCGGTTCATATGTAAAAGACCACGACAAGGTCAAAATGATAGTTTCAGAAGGCGGCGGCACCCGTCTGCTCAAAAAGCACCTGCGTTTCGCCAACACCATGGTTTGATTCGCAGAAAGCGGAACCTGAAAAACGCGCCAGATCGCAGAAGGGCGCGATCAGGCTGCCTTTGCTTTCAGTTGTGTAACCAGATTTGTTTTCAGTCTGGAGATGATTTTTCTGACTTTTCCGGTTCTGCTGGCAGATTTTGTTAAGGCAAAGTCAAGTTCTCTGGTTGTTTCGCCAATAAGCTTTGCTTCGGCAACTGTGGCTGTTTCCAGGGATTTGCCAAGCCGATCGAGAAAGTCGGCAAAAGTAAGTTTGTCTTTTTCAAACTGTGAAAGAGATTCCCAGAGCAGTTCAATGTGATTCATTTT
>JAKQKW010000166.1 GCA_029560455.1 Candidatus Rifleibacteriota bacterium | reverse complement strand
TGGAACTATGAGGGTGCGAAGATCGCAGAGCGTTGTTGCCAGGACGGCATTATGCCGCGTGAGCCAGGAGGGCGGAAGCGGCGGCAACGACTGACATGCCGTAACACGCTGTTGGAAAGAAAAAAGTTTACGTTTACCCTGCAAAGCTCAGCCGGGCAGATAGACTTATTGTCGGCCTGCTGCTATAATGCGTCTCATTTCAAATTGAGGCGCATTTTTCATGTCTGAAACGAACAGAGACCGAATTTTTGCGGAAATAATCGAAAAACCCGCGGATTTTGTTTTTGACGACAGGGTTGCGGCGGTATTTCCCGACATGCTGAAAAGATCGATCCCCGGTTACCCGGCGATTATCAACATGATAGAAACCCTGACCGCCCGATACGCTCAGCCCGGCTCAAATCTTTATGACCTTGGGTGTTCGCTCGGCGCCAGTTCACTGGCCATGCTCAAGGGGCTGAAAGTCAACAACTGCCGGATTGTCGGCATCGACAATTCAGGCGCGATGATCGAGCGCTGCCGGCAGATCGCCAGCCACCCTGAAGACGCCGCCAGAATGGAATTTATCTGCGCCGATGTCAGTAGCTGCGATTTCACAAATGCCTCGGTGGTGGTAATGAATTTTACCCTGCAGTTTATCGACCCGGCACAGAGAAAACCGCTTCTTGAAAAAATCGCTGCCGGCATGCTGCCTGGAGGCATCCTGATTCTTTCTGAAAAAGTAAAATTCAATAATCAGCATGTTAACGAGCTTCTGATCGATGTATATCACGCCTTTAAAAAAGCCAACGGCTACAGCGATCTTGAAATAAGCCAGAAACGCAATGCTCTCGAAAATGTGCTGATCCCGGAAACCATAGAAGTCCACTCCCAGCGTCTGCTGGATGCGGGTTTCAGCAGCGCCGACGTCTGGTTTCAGTGTTTCAACTTCATGTCGATGCTGGCAATAAAATGATCAGCCCCTTTGATTTTTCAGAATTTTATCAGGCGCTGAACCGCCACGGCCTGCAAAAATGGCAGAAACATCTGCAGGTCGCCGTTGAAACGGCTGTAAAAAAGCCTGACGGCAACCTGCCCGGCTGGCTGGCAGCATTGCAGATGCTTCCAGAACTGGCTGACTGCCGGGCCGAAATTGACCGCAGAGTTGTGTCTGCCGTCAGAACCGGGCCCACACCGGCCGAATTGTCTGCAATACTCGAGCAGGCACTGTTTCAGCTGCAGCCCTGGCGCAAAGGCCCATTTGATATCTGCGGAACCTTTATCGACAGCGAATGGCGCTGTGACATGAAGTGGGAAAGAGTCGGGCCGCATATCAGCAATCTGCGAGGCCGCAAGGTTCTAGATGTCGGATGCGGTAACGGCTATTACCTCTTTCGCATGGCCGGAGCAGGAGCAGCTCTAACAATTGGCATTGACCCTTCAATGCTTTTTCTGGCCCAGTTTACAGCAATACAGAAATATCTGGGGGTGGCAGACACTTTTCTTTTGCCAGTGGGCTTTGAAGACCTCCCCGAAAACATGGAAGCTTTTGACACGGTTTTTTCTATGGGAGTTTTTTACCACCGCCGTTCACCCTTTGATTTTCTCAGAAGCCTGAAAATGTTGTTGCGCCGGGGCGGGGAACTGATTCTCGAAACTCTTGTAATAACCGGCGACGAGAACCAGGTTCTTGTACCGCATGATCGCTACGCAAGAATGAACAATGTCTGGTTTATTCCTTCGGTGTCGGCTCTACGCAAATGGATTACCAAGGCAGGATTTGTCGATGTAAGAGTTGCCGATGCAACGAAAACCACTTATGAAGAGCAGAGAGCCACCCCCTGGATGCCCGGGGAATCGCTTGATAAATGTCTTGACCCAAAAAATTCCGACCTGACAATTGAAGGTCTGCCTGCACCAGTGCGGGCAGTTGTCATCGCCACCCGTCCCTGATCCTCCGTCGCATTTGAATTCAAGGGACAGCGGCTTGTAAGTCATCCCTGTGCTTGTCCCCGGATGGGGGCAAGCAGGGATCTAAGCCGTTTAAAATTAGATTCCCGCCTGCGCGGGCTGACGGAGAATCGAACAACTCAGATGTCGCACCCGTAAAGGGTACACCCTCTTGACAAAACACAGCAAACTTGGCATAAGCAAGGTAGGAGTCTGTTTATTTTATCGATTTTTCTTTGTATACAAAGGAGAATGAAAGGTGAGAATCCAGAAACCAGAAAAAAAAGTGCTGAAAAAGATGAAGAGAGAATATGATGATTTCGACTTTATAAATGCGCACCGCCGGTCGAAAACAAAAAAACCAAGGCGCGGACATAAACTTTTTACAGACGATAATGAAGAATTCGATTATCATAGCAATGAAGAATGATGTTTGACATCACTCTGTCGCCTGCAAGTTTCCTGAAAGGAAGTACCATTTAATGCGATCGAAGAAACTTACCATTGCCGCACTGGCGGCAGGGTTCTTTGCCATGTCACTGACATCTGTTTCTGCTGCATTCTTCTCCGGCATGATAACTGTCTCCCGCGACGCCAGCAGAAAGATCAGTGGCGCCACCCTTCAGACCAACAATCGCGATGGCGCCGGCAATCCGGTAACCTACGCACTGGTAATGGATGAAAATGGCAAAGCCATTGCCGAACAGTATGAAAATAAAGATATCAAAATCGAAGGTACACTTGTAGGCAAAGAAATCAAGGCTGACACATGGGAGAGCGTTCCTGACAGCTCATCCGGATCTTCTTCAGGAAGCTCGGACTCAGGATATTCAGGCGATTCTGGCGACTCCGGTGATTCTGGAGACTCTGGAGACTCTGGTGATTCCGGTGATTCCGGTGATTCCGGCGATTCTGGTGACTCCGGTGATTCTGGTGACTCTGGTGACTCTGGTGACTCTGGTGATTCCGGTGATTCCGGCGACTCCGATGATTCAGACAAACCAGACGACTCTGACAATTCAGACGATTCGGGTGATTCTGACAAGCCTGATGAATCTGGCGACTCTGATTCCGGCAATTCCGATGACTCGGGCGATTCCGGCGATTCGGGCGACTCAGACAGTGGCAGTGATAGTTCCGACTCAGAATCTTCAGATTCTGACAGCTCATCTGATGACAGTTCTTCTGACGACTGACTTTAAAACGACCGAAAATCCCCCGGCAACGGGGGATTTTTTTTGCAGAAAGAAACTGAAGTTTGTGATAGCATTAACAAAGCTACGGCTGATTTGCCCTGCAAGTGGTTCAGCACTTGATTCACAGCTTGTTTTACCTCATCAGAAAGCATATATCAGGAGGGAAGGAATTATGTACGACGCACCGAAGCTCAATTTAACCAAAAGCATGGCCGAATTCGAACACGGCAAGACCTGCACCCCGGGTGGTGTTCTCGGTATCAGACGCCCATACAATTTTGTCGAAGGCGAATACCCGATATATTTCGACCACGGTAAAGGCGGCAGAATAACCGATATCGACGGCAACGAATATCTCGATTACCTTTGTGCCTACGGCCCGATCATCATCGGCCACCGCGAAGAAGAAATCGATAACGCCGCAATCGACCAGATGCGCAACAAAGGCTTCTGTTTTTCTCTCACCCAGCCAATTCAGAATCAGCTGGCAGTTAAGTTGAAAAACTTGATCAAATGTGCCGAAATGACCGTTTTCGTCAAAACCGGCTCAGATGCCACAACTCTGGCAACCCGCGTTGCCCGTGGCTACACTGGCCGGAACAAGATCATGCGCTGCGGGTACCATGGCTGGCATGACTGGTGCGTCGAAGTAAAAGGTGGCGTTCCTGCCAAACTCTATGAAGATGTTTATGAATTTCACTATAACCATCTCGAACAGCTCGAAGATCTGATGAAGCAGCATGGCGACCAGACTGCTGCCATCATCGTTACCCCGATCGGGCACCCCCTCGCCGAGCAGGTCGAATATCCGAAACCCGGCTTTCTCGAAGGCGTAAGAGCTCTGGCCGACAAATACGGCGCGGTTCTTATTTTTGACGAAATCCGCTCCGGCTTCAGAGTTCATATCGGTGGTGCCCAGACCCTGTTTGGCGTCACCCCCGACCTGTCAACCTTCGGCAAAGCAATGGCGAATGGTTACCCGATCGGCGCCTGTGTCGGCAAAGCGCAGTTCATGAAAAAAATCGAAAAGGAAGTTTTCATTTCATCGACTTTCTTCCCGAACAGCCTTGAATTCGTCGCCGCTCTCAAAACCATCGAAATGCTCGAACGCGACAAGGTTCTCGATGTGATCAAAGCCAAGGGTGAATGGTTCAACGCTGAGCTCGGCAAGGTTCTGGCAAAGCACAAAGTTTCGACCGGCGCTTCTCCGGTGCCACAGATGCCTTTCGTCACTTTCAACAAAGACGAGTCGAAAACCTACAAGGCAAAGCGCGTCGACTTCTATACCCAGCTGATCAGACGCAAGGTGTTCCTGCAGCCGTATCACCACGGTTACATCTGCTACAGGCACACTGATGAAGATCTCAAATACACGCTCAAGGCAATTGACGAATCACTTTCGTTCGTCGACGAAAAGAAATACTGAGGCAGGGAAACATGGAAAAACTCATCATTACTGCCGCCATCTGCGGCGCTGAAGTAACCAAAGAAAATAACC
>JAKQKW010000420.1 GCA_029560455.1 Candidatus Rifleibacteriota bacterium | reverse complement strand
AAATTAATATCCCCTTTACATCATTCGACAACTGCAAAACAAAACTTTATAGCAAAAAAATAAATTTCATAAAAAAATAGCGGCCCGCAGGCCGCTATTTTTTTGAGGCTGAATTTTTTACATGGCTGGTGGTGTCGCTCCGGTAGAACCGCCTGAAACAACGCGAGCCATCCGGAAAATTGGCAGATACATCGCCAGAACGATAATACCAACAATCGTACCAATGACAACAATGAACGCCGGCTCTACCAATGCCGTGATCTGATCGATCAGGAAGTTGATTTCGTCTTCATAAAACTCCGCAACCTTTTCCAGCATTTCATCGAGATTACCTGATTCTTCACCAACCTCGATCATCTGAGTAGAAAGCTCTGGCATAATCTCGACCTTGGCCAGGGCCCTCGAGATCGGAATACCGCCCTCGACTTCACCGACAACAGCTGCCAGAGATTCTTGAATAATCATATTTTCAACAGCTTCATTGCTGATCTTCATCGCAGAAATAATATTAATGCCTGACTCAAAAAGCGTAGCCAGATTTCTTGCGTAAAGCGCTATGATATATTTCTGCAACAACCCGCCAAAAACTGGTAACTTCAGCTTAACCCAGTCGAAAAAGTGGCGCCCGGGGCTGGTCTGATTGATCTGAAAAATAATAATAAAAAAACCCAGACCGCCAGCAAAAAGCAATAGAAGGTTATTGCCGATAAAGCCTGAAAAATTAATAACTTTCTGCGTGATCCATGGCAATTCCTGGTTGAACTGGGCAAACAAATTGGCAAACTGTGGGATGACAAACAGCATAAGAAACATTACAACCAGAGCTGCCACCGCAGAAATAATCAGCGGATAAGTCATTGCCCCGATAACACGGCGGCGAATTGAGATCTGTCGTTCCATGAGCTTGGTTAAACGATCGAGGACCATTACCAGACGGCCGGACTCTTCGCCAACCTTGATCAGATTTGAATAGAGCATGCCAAAAACATCATCGTGCTTCTTGAAACAAAGATGCAAAGGCATGCCGCCTTCAACTTCGCTTTTGGAATCCCAGATGATTTTTTTAAAACGCCAGGTCTTCATCTGGCGCGAAAGGGTGCCCAATGACCGCAGAACCGAAATACCGGCGCGGGAAAGGGTGGCAAAATATTTGGTGAACAGCAGTCGCTCGCCAAGACCTATATTGCCGTAAAACGGATTAATATAAGAGAAAAGCGACCGGTTCTCTTCGCCGGGACCCTCTTGTCTGACATCTTCACTGGTGTTGTTACTTACATCTACCATCTTTGCCGCTCCCTGATTATTTTCTGATTTATTTTACCACGGCATCTCAGTACCATTTAATTTTATTCTGACGTCGCGAATCTGTTTTCCGGGGGGGGCCGAATCCTGGTCGGCCCAGACATAGACCCGCTCGTAAAAACTCACCGAATCAGCGCTCGAATTGTATTCAAGGCGAAGTTTGGCGTCACCACCCAGAGGCGTGATGAGAACAGACTCGACCGACTGCTGTAGATATGGGCCTTCTAGAGATTTCAAACTGGTCGGATATGTCATGTTATCTTTAAAGTAACGGGAAATAGCATCACGAACGATTTTCAGATTCATTCTTGCGGTGTTTTCGCGGGCTTCGGGCAGAATATCGGCATAATAGTTATAGCCGACCCCGGCGAGGACGGCTATAATTGCGACCACAATCAGCATTTCCATGAGGGTGAACCCCCCACGCTGTCTATTCATCTCTTACCATCATCACTGTCTGTTCGGCAGGGCCTTTGAAGTCAACCACCTGTCGGTGCTGGCGATAGCCCTTGCGCTTCAGGGTAATTTCTCCGAATTCCTTTTTAATCAGGCTGATCTTGAAAGATCCCTGCCGGTTGGTAGCAACCTTTGAGTCTTCAAGCAGCACTTCAACATTCGGCAACGGCTGGCGGGTAAAAGCATCTACAACGGTAATAGTAACCGAGTCAGCAAGCTTGATCGGCTTCAGATAGATTTTTGCCGGGTTGCCGGTCTTGAGCATTTCTTCGAGCTGACCGGCTGCGGTTGAGAAACCGTCAGCAATGATGACGACATAACCGGAGCTTTCGTCGAGCAGAATCTGGCCAAGGCGGTTCGACTGGTAAATTTTGTTGCCTAGCATCATGGCAACATCGGCAATACCGGTTTTCGCACCCGCGTCGACGATCTCAACAAGAACCTGACGGTCTGCCGCGGGAGTCGGAGCAACATTGCCGGAAGCAGTCGAAGCAACCGGTGCAATACCAGCCGCAGTTGCCGTTCTGGAAGAGCCTTTGCCCTTAAGAGTAACCTGAACCAACGGATCTTTGAGATAACCGTCTTCAAGCATCTGCGAGATCAGGCGGGCCGCATCGGTAGTCTTCATACCGCTGACACCTACAGAACCGATCAAGGGCATGATTATGCTGCCGTCCTTGCCAACCTGCCTCTCTACCGACAGTTCTGGTTCGCCCTTTACCCAGACACTGATGGTATCACCGGCCCCGAGCAAAGCGGGCGCGGCCGCATTAACCAGGCCAGACGCGCTTACCAGGCCGATGAAAATAAAGATTAACCACTTAATTTTGTTCATATTTGTCCATTAAGTTAGATTAGGCTGCAAACTATATCGGACAACGATTATCATTTACTTAGTAGAAAAATAACATATTTTATCTGCAATACAAAATTTTTTAACAGGCAGCAGTCAGAGAATTGAAAACCTCAAGTCATCTGTTTTCGTGCTGACAACCTATCAGTGCTGTTTACGAGCGGAGGAGCTTGGAATATTAAGCTCGATGCGATATTTGGCAACTGTGCGGCGGGCGAGAAAGATGCCGTCTTTTTTCAGCATGTCGACAATGTGACTGTCGGAAAGGGGCTTCTTGGGGTTCTCTGCCTTTACCAGATCGTCGATGCGCTTCTTGACCGCCATCGTCGAGACATCTTCGCCGCTTTGGGTGCGGGCAGCACCAGAGAAGAAAAACTTCAGTTCGAAAAGCCCGCGCGGCGTCTGCACATACTTGCCACTGGTGGCACGACTGACAGTAGATTCGTGCACGCCGGCCATACCGGCGACATCCTGAAGTGTCAGGGGCTTGAGATGCAGAATACCAAAGTCAAGAAAGTCACGCTGCACTTCGCAGATAGCCCGGGTAACACTGAGAATCGTCTCTTTGCGCTTATCGACGTATTTGAGAAAGGATCTGGCCGCCTCAAGCTTGTTGCGGATAAATTCGTAGGTTTCTTTTTCGGTTTTATCGCGATGCTTCATTGCATCTTTATAGAGATTATTGATGCGCAGCCGTGGCAGGTCGCGTTCATTCATGGTGACAACATATTCGTCATCGACCTTTTCGACAAAAACTTCGGGTGAAACGTATATTTCATCACCAGTTGACGGAAAGCTTGCGCCCGGCTTCGGGTTGAAACCTTTGATAATTTCGACCGCCGCCTGGATATCTTCGAGCTCAAAGCCGGTGGCCTTAACAATATTGTGGATGCGGTTCTGCGCCAGGTCTTCGAGATGATTCGAAACAATCGCAGTTACCGCGTCATCGCTATAGCCCTCTTCGTGCGCCTGAATTAGCAGGCATTCGCGCAGATCGAAGGCCCCTACCCCGGCCGGGTCCATGGTTTGAATCGCCTTGCGGACTCTTTCGACAACGGCGATATCAACCTTCAGCAGTTCGGAAATCTGCTCGCTGGTATGCCTGAGATAGCCATTGCGGTCGATCAGACCAATCAGGTATTCACCGATCTTCTGTTCGGTCGGGTTGAGGTTGACCTCGCGCAGTTGAGTGGTCAGATGCTCGCGCAGGTTGCTTTTTTTAGAAACAAAATTTTCGAAAGAAGTTTCTTCGTCGCGGTTGTAACTGCCAGAAGAAATTTTGAATTCTGAGTGTTCGTTGTCTTCAATGTATCGCTGCCAGTCGACGCCAAAATCGTCACGACCGGCTTCTTTGAACTCGCGAGACGGCGGGCCCGCTTCCGGGAGCTTCTCGCCAAGTTTTTCGAGCGGCAGTTCGTTCTGCTTTACCGCTTTCTCATCAAGTTCGACAACCGGATTGGTTTCTAGCACCTCAAGAATCTGATTTTTCAGCTCAACGCTGTTAAGCTGCAGAATCTTGATGGCAAGCTGCATCTCCGGGGTCATTTTCAGGGTCTGGGTGAGCTTCTGAGACAACCCGAGTCTGAGTGAATTATCCATGTTATGACAAACCTTACTGAAACTTTGATGAGAGAAATCTATCTCAAGGCCATTATACCGCATCAGACCAATTACAACAACCGCAGAATTTTACCGAAAAACAGCGTTGCTATTTTTCGGGCCTTCATACCACCTTGCCGGGGAAGCGGGTTTGCGATATACTGGCGGTGTGAAACGATTTTGCAGTTAATGTGAAGGAAAACGACAACGGTAATGACAAAGCCACGCAAACTGGTCAGTTTCGACTGGGCAATTAAAAGACTGTTGCGCAGCAAGGCCAACTTCGACATTCTTGAAGGGTTCCTTTCAGAGTTGCTGAAAGACGACATCAAGATTCTGTCGATACTTGAGAGCGAAAGCAACAAAGATTTTGCCAGGCAAAAAACCAACCGCCTCGACCTGAAAGTTGCGAATGGCAAAAATGAGATCATCATTATCGAAATCCAATACGAGCACGAATACGACTACTTTCAGCGCATTCTATTCTCTGCATCCATGGCTGTAACAGAACATCTGGCAGAGAGTTCAGCCTATTCAGAGGTCGTGAAGGTAATTTCGATAAATATTCTCTATTTCGATCTCGGCCATGGCGAAGACTACATCTATCGTGGCCAGACCGTTTTCACCGGGCTGCACCGCCATGATGAACTTACGCTGAGCAACGAACAACGGCGGCTCTATCGACAAGCCTCGCCACGCGAGATTTTTCCCGAATATTATCTGATAAAGGTCAACAACTTCGATAATGTTGCCCGCAACACACTGGATGAATGGATATATTTTCTGAAGAATGAAGAAATCAAGCCCGGGTTCAAGGCAAGAGGCCTGCAGCAGGCTAAAACACGCCTCGACATCATGAAGCTCAGCGATGCTGAACGTATCGAATATCGGCGTTATTCAAACGACCTGCACTATCAGGCAAGCATGGTTGAGTCATCTTATGGCCTTGGCAAGCTCGAAGGCCGCGAGGAAGGCCGCGAAGAAGGTAAGGTTGAGGGAAAAGCGCGATTGATTCTGCAAATGTTTTACGAAGGTGAGATTACGCTTGAAAAAGCCGAAGCGAAGCTTGCAGCATTACGGTCTGATTACCCCGGCGCCAGCTTTTGGCCCGAAATCTTTGCCGGATTGAGAAAAACTTCTCCTGGCTGCCTGAAAGAAGAAGCCGCCAGGTATAAAACCAGCAGCAAATCTCGCACTACCCAGGTCCGCAGACTCGCAAAGAAAAAAACATAAAAAACCGCCGGCACTGCAAAATCGGCTAAAACACCAGGACACATATTAATCCTGATTCTCGAGCCCTGCATATCGCAAAATGCAAAAGCCAGGATCTAAATATGCTTTTTATTACTTAAATGCATAACCCTTCAACCAGTGCATAATCTTGTTCTCCATGAGCTTGGCCTCATCTGGTTTACCGGTTACAGAATTTCGAAACTCATAAGCTGATCTGGTTACGTATCGCCGCTTGCCATATTCATAAACACACCCACGAACCAGAGCATGATAAATGCCGTCGCCATCAGAGTGATTTATAGTCACAACAAGAACCATA
>JAKQKW010000410.1 GCA_029560455.1 Candidatus Rifleibacteriota bacterium | reverse complement strand
CTTGGCAATGGCGCTATTCCGATGGGCAAGGTTTATGTGCAGAGCGGTGGCTTCTCTGGTGAGATCGATCTCACCGGTGCCAGAACCGTCGGCGATATCATCGACAAGCTTTCTAATACCGATGCAAACTTCAACCTCCAGGCCTGGATCTCTGAAGACGGCAAGCGCCTCAACCTCACCAACACCAAAGGCGAAGCCTATATCAAGGTTCGCGATGTAAGTGGCCAGAGCAGTGGCACTGCTTCTGGTCTTGGGCTGGGGAACACACCCTCTGTTTTTACCACCCTGATCGACCTGCGCGATAATCTGCTGCGCAACGATTCCAAGGCTATTTCTGAGGTCAGTATTGCAAAGATCGACGAAGACCTCAAAAGGGTTCTGAATCTTCACGCAGAGGTAGGCAGCAAGACAAATCGCGTCGATGCTGCAAGAGAAAAACAGGAAAATATTAATTTAAACCTAAAGAAAATGCTCTCGTCTGTCGAGAATATAGATATGGCAGAAGCTATTATCAGGATGACGGAACTCGAGACTGCCTACCAGGCCGCTCTTCAAACTGGAGCAAAGGTGTTGCAGACAACTTTGATGGATTTTCTCAGATAAGTGAAGGAACGACGCAAGGTATGAAGATTTCCACTTCGAGATTTGGAAAAATTGACATTTGCAAAGATGAGATCATCACCTTTGAGGAAGGCCTGCTCGGATTTGGGGACTACCATAAATATGTGATTCTCAACACCGAGGACGGCAGTCCGTTTCGCTGGCTTCAATGCGTAGATGATGGCAATCTTGCATTCGTCATCATCGAGCCATTGAGTTTCATGTTCGAGTATGACGTGGAAATCACTGACTCAGACCAGGAATTTGTCGGCCTGACCAGGGCCGAAGATGTAGTTCTGTATGTAATTGTGTCGATTCCGGCCAATCCAAGCGATATGACTGCAAACCTGCAGGGACCGCTGGTGATAAATGCCGCGAACCGCAAGGGCAGACAGATCATTTCGAGTAACAGCCGCCATTCGGTCAAGGTGCGCATCCTCGACGAGATGGAAAAGCGTGCTGCCAAACTGAAAGAGGTCAATGACTCTCTCACCCCCGATAAAAAGGAGGGCGAGAGCTGATGCTGGTACTTACCCGCAAGATTAACGAAAAGATCATCATTGGTGATGATGTCGAGATTGTTCTCGTGGATATTGGCAAAGATCAGGTGAAAATCGGTATCAATGCCCCTAGATCGGTGAAAGTTCATCGCTGGGAAGTTTACGAAGAAATTCAGAAAGAAAACCGCGAAGCCGCCAAGATCACGTCTCTTGATCCGCTCAAGAGCCTTCCGGTGGATATTCTGAATAAATTCGGAAAAAAAGAAAATAAAGCAAAAAAGTAAGAAAACACGAGAAAAGTGGAGAATAAGGAATTAAATTGGCTTAAATCGTCTTAATCTGGATTAATGTTCCATAACTCCGGATTCCGATGATATGTGTAGATGGGGAAAAAAGAAGCTTCGAAGCTAAAACGGATTGAACCCCCTAAAGTCATGGAGGCAAACCTATGGCCCTGCGTATTAACACAAATGTTACTGCTCTGAACGCTCACAGTAACCTGGTAAAGAATGACACCAGGTTATCGAGTTCAATCGAGCGCCTTTCATCAGGCTTGAGAATCAACCGCGCGTCAGATGACGCAGCTGGCTTGACCATCTCTGAAAAGCTTCGCACTCAGGTGCGTGGTATCAACCGGGCCATCATGAATGTCCAGGATGGTATCAGCCTTATTCAGACAGCCGAAGGCGCATTGAACGAAACACACAGCATGCTGCAGCGCATGCGTGAGCTGGCCCTTCAGTCAGGGAACGACACTCTCACCAGCACCGACCGTCTCGAAATTCAGAAGGAAATTGCACAGCTCAAAGAAGATATCAACCGCATTTCCTACGGTACTGAATTCAACACCCGCAAGCTGCTTGACGGTTCTGGAACAGCCGTCATTTCAACCAGCGACCCGAAGAACCTTGACGGTGTAGTCACCGGTGAAATCCTTACATTTTCAGACTTTTCTGTAGTTGTATGGCCGAAGTCCGAGTATATCCCCGGCATCGGTTACAAAACCTATTCTGGTACAGCCGAACAGCAGCGCTCTGCCATTTTCGTCAAAACTGACGGCAGCGTTGCTTCATCCTCTACTACCCTGCAGTCATTGGCAAATATGGTCGACAAGAATGGTCATTTCATTCTCGACCTGCCGCAGACCCTTTATCTCCAGGGCGACAACAGCCAGGGTGAAATCGTGGTCAGCAAAGATCTGACCCTTGGTCAGTTGACCGAACGCATTCAGGCTTCGATGACCGAAGACCAGCTTGGCGACGGTCTGCACTTCGATGGTTCGAAAGCCCTTTTCATGACCTACGGCGAAAGCAATGGTCAGATTCAGGTAACCTCCGGCCGCAACGGTGAACTTGGCCGCATCAACTTTACCGGCGAAGAAAGTCTGGTTAAAGCCCTCGGTTTCCAGACCGTAATTCCTGCCGAAGACCCGGTTTACTCGATTGCAGTCACCAATCTCGGCGAGCCGTTTGGCGAACGCAAGACCTTGACCACTCAGATTGCCGGTCACCGCGCCATGGGCCTTATCGAAGGTATCGACCTGATGTTCGAACCCCCGATGGCAGCCTATGCTCAGACCACTTCGGCTCAGCTCGGTATTTCACTGCCGACAGCCGTAACCTTCGACGTTAATGACTCGGTAAGTGCCAATGGCACTGCGGCGGTTAACATCACTATTGCCAGCGGGAACTGGAGCATGTCTCAGGTCGTTTCGATCATGAATGAACAGCTTGCTGCCGTTTCAAGCATGGTTACCGCCAGACTCAACGATTCTTACGCTATCGAACTCACCACCAAGAATACCGGTTCGGCCGCTTATGTCGAAATTACCAACGCTTCAACCAACCCGCTTGGTATTGCCAACGGCCGCTACAGCGGAACCGGTGGTAACCCCGGTCTGGCAACCGGCTACGATATTATCGACTCTTACGACTTCTCACAGGCCGGCACCACCATGCAGTTCTCGATCGTTGACGGTCACTCGACCACTGCGAGTGGAACTATCGTCAATCTTACCGGCAACTACACCGCCGGCGGTCTGAATTCTCTTGTAGACGCCATTAACATGCAGATCGGTGTGAATGGTCTTCTGGTCGTGGCTGAGAACAAGAATGGCACTCTGGCTTTCAGATCTCTTGAAACCGGTGTTCAGTCTAACTTCAGCATCAACGACACCGGCGCTGGTGGTCAGGGAATCGCTACCGGCCTCAAAATGCATGAACAGACTACAATTACCGGTTTCGACGGTAATAAGGCAGTGCAGAACTTCGCCTATGACCAGGCTTCTACCCAGTATGGTTATGTGGTAATCGAACAGAGCGCATCGGCCGGTGTCGACAACCTGTCGTTCTATGTCGCCGACCTCGACGGTAACGGTATGAGTATCGTTTTCCCGGCACAGACCGCCGGTGCTTCCTTCCGCACCATTACCTCGATTGCCAACCTCATTAACGAGCAGGCCACTATCAATGGTGTTCAGGTCGCCGCTGAAATCTTTACCGGTAACCAGACTCTCAAGATCTTCTCGACAATACCCGGCAAAGAAGGCAAGGTGGTCTTTGCCGAATGGGGCAGCCCCGATTCGTTGAACACGCTGAAGTCGATGTTCAATATCGACCCGGTGGCTTATCAGAACGGCGTTGGTAACTATGCCTACACGATGCATGTTAAAGACACTGCCGTTCAGTTCCAGATTGGCCCGAACCAGGGTCATACTGCAAAAGCCAATATTATCAGAACCGACGTTAAGGCCCTGGGCATCGAAGATCTCGATCTGACAACCGTTAAGTCAGCCGAAATCGCCATCGGTCTGATCGACAAGGCTCTACAGCGAATCTCTTCTGAACGCGCCAAACTCGGTGCTATCGAAAACCGCATGACCTACACCAACAACAGCCTGCGTGTAGCTCTGCAGAACATGACTGCTTCTGAATCTCGCATCAGAGACGTTGATATGGCTGCTGAAGTCATTGAAATGACCCAGTCGCAGATTCTGCAGCAGGCCAGCAATGCAATGGTCGGCCAGGCCAACGTATCTGCTCAGTCGGTTCTCGACCTTCTCAGGTAATTCAACTTCTCTCTCTTCCCTTAATACATAGGTTTGCAATGGGCTGCCCACTGGGCGGCCTTTTTTTTTGCCCTTAGTTTTACTTGGTTTCGAAAAGTTTCGAATAAATGTTGCGCAACTTTCGTCTGGCGGAACGGAGAAATGGCTGCATATTTGGCTAAAAGCTTTATTGATGGCCTGTCTAGAAGTTGGCACCATTGTTGCTGTATTTGTGCCAGATTTAACAAAGCTGGAGGTTATTTAATCATGAGTAACAATGTTGAGAAACTTAATTCACAGAACTTTTCTGAATTTACCGGTTCGGGCAAGGTCCTGGTAGATTTCTGGGCCCCATGGTGTGGCCCGTGCCAGATGCAGCTGCCGATTCTCGATGCAGTTGCTAAAAAAGTGGGCAGTCAGGCCAGGGTTGGTAAGCTGAATGTCGAAGAAAGTCCTGATATAGCGTCAAAATTCAGTATTTTCAGTATTCCCACCCTGATTGTGTTTAAAAATGGTCAGCCCGAAAAGGTTTTTCAGGGCGTGCAGAGTGAAGATACGCTTGTAAAAGCCTTAGCCTGAAGGAGATAATCATGAAAATACTCATAGTTGGTGGGGTAGCCGGTGGTGCCAGTGCTGCTGCCAGAGCCCGCAGGCTTGACGAAAAGGCTGAAATTATACTGTTTGAGCGTGGCGAGCATATTTCTTTCGCCAACTGTGGTTTGCCTTATCATATCGGCGACATAATTGAAGAGCGTGACAAGCTTCTGGTTACGACACCTGAGATAATGAACGAAAAGTTCGCGATTGACGTCAGAGTGCGCAATGAAGTTCTCAGCATCGATCGAAGTAAAAAGACCGTTCGGGTTCGTAATCTGTCGACTGGAGAGGAATATTCCGAGTCGTATGACTATCTGATTCTCAGCCCGGGAGCATCGGCGGTAAGGCCACCAATCAATGGTATTGACCTTCCCGGAATCTATACTCTTCGCAATCTTGAAGATACTGACCGGATAAAAGCCGCCATTTCAGGCAAAAAGTCTGCAGTGGTTGTTGGCGGCGGTTATATCGGCCTTGAAATGGCCGAGTCTCTGCGTCATGCTGGCATGAATGTCACTCTCGTCGAACTGGCTGAACAGGTTATGGGCCCGGCCGACCCGGAAATGGCAGCAATGCTGCACACTGAAATTCGCATGAGCGGCGTTGACCTCAAACTGGGGCAATCAGTAACCAGTTTTGAAAAGGCCGAGCATCAGTTGCGGGTTATCCTCGGTTCGGGCAGCAAGGTTTCTGCAGATGTTGTAATTATGGCCATCGGTGTCAGGCCAGAAAATAAGCTCGCCAAGGAAGCTGGAATCGAACTTGGAGTGACTGGTGGCATCAAAGTTGATCGTCATATGCGCACCAGCGACAAGGCTGTTTATGCGGTTGGTGATGCGGTCGAAGTAACCGATCTGATGACCGGCAAGCCGGCTCTGATACCCCTTGCGGGTCCGGCAAACCGCCAGGGGCGTATTGCGGTCGACAATATCTTCGGTCTTGAACGCGAATACCGCGATACCCAGGGCTCAGCCGTATGCAAGGTTTTTGATCTCACCTTTGCAATGACCGGGTTGAGTGAAAAACAGGCGAAAAAGCATGCAATAAGATATGACAAGGTTTATGTACACCCTTCGAATCACGCCTCTTATTACCCCGGAGCGACATCGATAAGTATGAAGATGATTTACGACCCGGACACCGGCCGGGTGCTCGGTGCTCAGGCTGTTGGCATGGACGGGGTCGAAAAGCGTATAGACGTTATGGCGGTAGCTATACGCGCCGGCATGAATGTTTACGATCTCGAAGAAATGGAACTCTGTTATGCTCCGCCCTATGGTTCTGCCAAAGATCCGGTTAACTACGCCGGCTTCGTTGCTGCAAATATTTTGCGCGGCCACGCCAGCCACTTTCATGTGAATGAAATTGCCGGTTTGCGTGCAGATCAGAAACTGCTCGACGTAAGAACCCGCGAAGAGGTTCTTGCCGGCGCGATCCCTGGCTCGATCAATATCCCGCTGCAGGAAATCCGCGCCAGGCTCGCTGAACTCGATCCGCAAAAGGAATACATGATTTATTGCCAGGCGGGCCTGCGAGGTTATCTTGCCTATCGCATTCTGACTCAGCGCGGTTTTAAAGCCAGTAATCTCGATGGTGGCTACAAAACCTACTGCATGGTCAGCCAGAATGCCTCCTATGACAAAGCAGAAACGACTGACGACGCAGGTGGTGAAGGCGAAGTCCACAAGGAAGGATCTGAAATTGCAGCTTTGAGTATAGTTAAAAAACTCGATGTTTGCGGTCTGCAGTGCCCGGGTCCGATATCGCAGCTGCGTACAGCTGTTGATGCAATCGAAAAGGGGCAGGCGGTCGAAATAGTTTCAACTGATGCTGGTTTCGCCGCTGATGTGCCTGCATGGTGCCGTTCTACCGGCAATGAATGTGTTGGTGTTGAGAAAATTGCCGGTGGCAAATTCAAAGCTACTGTAAAAAAAGTTGGCAAGGTGGCATGCACGCCGCTTACCAGTTGTCATAAGCAGATGACCAATGTCATTTTCAGCAACGATCTCGATAAGGCCATGGCGGCGCTGATTATTGCAAATGGTGCTGCTGCAGCCGGTTATAAAACGACCCTGTTTTTCACCTTCTGGGGATTGAGTATTTTGCGCCGCCAGCCCGATAAGCCCTTGAGTAAGGGGGTAATGGAGACCATGTTCGGAATGATGCTGCCAAAAGATATTAACGGTCTTAAGCTTTCGAAGATGAATATGGGTGGCATGGGAACGATGATGATGCACAAAGTAATGGAAAGCAAGCATGTGACACCCCTGCAGGAATTGCTCAAACAGGCTGTAGCAAACGGTGTTAAGCTGGTTGCCTGCTCGATGAGCATGGATGTTATGGGCATCGAACAGAGTGAACTCATCGATGGTGTCGAGATCGCGGGTGTTGCGAAATATATCGAGGAATTGTCGAACAGTTCGGCCGGATTGTTCATCTGATTTTGTAAAATCTCTCTCTATCTCTCTAATTCCAGGTCGTCGTCGATCTGGAATTTTTTTTTATAATTTTCTTAAAATAGTTGAAAATGAGATGTTTTTATGTGATAACGTAAGCAAACGCGAATAAAATTCTGAAAATAAGATTTAAACCCCGAAAATCTGGCGAAATAATGAGCAGAAAAATGTCGATAGTCCTAATAGAAAGGCGAAAATAGGCCTTGTTGACAGCAGACCGGAAAGGAGGGCAGAAAGTCTTAAATTAAAGAACGCGTTTAAAGAGACCTGAAATCTAAGGAGTTCGGCACAAGGAAGTGCTGAAAGACAAAAATTCAAGGAGGAATTTTTATGTCGCTACGAATCAATCAGAACGTTCTTTCAATCAAAACCTACTCAAATCTTACTCAGACCAACTCCAGACTTGAAAAGTCAATTCAGAAGCTGAGTTCGGGTATGAGAATCAACTCAGCCGCCGACGACGCCGCCGGTCTTGCTATCAGTGAAAAGATGCGTCGCCAGGTCAGAGGCCTGAATCGTGCCGTGTTGAACGCCCAGGACGGCATTTCAATGATTCAGACTGCCGAAGGTGCTCTCAACGAATCGCAGAGCATCGTTCAGAGAATGCGTGAACTTGCTATTCAGGCTTCGAACGACACTCTTACCGGTAATGACCGCCTCGAAATCCAGAAAGAAGTCAATCAGCTCCGCTCTGAAATTGACAGAATCTCTCAGAACACTGAATTCAATACCAAAAAACTTCTCAACGGCAGCCAGTCTGCTCTGATCAGTTCAAGCTCAAAATTTGTTGACGGTATCGTTACTGGTAATGCCAGCGGCGGTGGCGACTACAACGTCAGCATTGCTCTGCTCAGTGGCGGTATCTCACAGATGCAGCGCAGTCAGGTTTTCACCGATAAGAATACCGGTGAACTGGCTGATGGCAGCACCAAACTTCAGGATATTTCGCAGTTCTATGACAGCAACGGCAGTTTCTCGCTCAGTTCGCCGCAGCAGCTGACTCTTACCGGTAATTCTGAAGACGCTCTCATTACCATTGACGCTCAGATGAGTCTTAATGAACTTGCCGCAGCAATTCAGCAGGCTCTCACCAGTGAAGCAGGCCTTGGTATTCGTAATTCAAATGCCGGCGTAGTCGGAACCGCTATCTCCGGTATCTCCGGCATCGGTGGCTATATCCAGCTCGCTTCCGGTTCTGTAGGCGATCAGGGTGATTTCTCTATCTCCGGCCCGCAGTCTTTGGTCGATGCTCTTGGTTTTTCTGAAACCAGAAAATCAGAAAACAATCTGGTGCAGCTGACTCTCACCGACGGTATGGGTAATGTCAGCAACGTCAGAACCAGCAGCGACCGCGCCAGTGGTCTGCTTGGCGGTATCGATCTGTATTTCACTTCTCAGGCAGCTCAGGTTGCCGGTTACGGTGGTCTTGAAGAAGGTCTGATGTTCACTGCCGAACAAACTTTCACCATTTCAGCCGGCGGTCAGCAGGTTGACGTAACCGTTGCTACCGGTCACTGGACAATGGAAGGTATCGCCAGAAGTATCAATGCTCAGATCGAAGCTGTTGGCGTCGATGGTCTCGAAGCTTCGATTTCTGAAGGAGAACTCAGGCTGTCTTATGAACCGCCGACTTCAACCAACCTCTCAACTATCACTATTTCTGCTGCCGACGCCGAAGAACTCGGTATTCTCGACCAGGTTAAGAGTGGCTTTGTCTCTGGTGACAAAGACACCAGTAAGGCTGTTACCGGTTTCAGCATTTATCATACTGCCGGCGGCACTGCTGTGACTTTCGATCTTACCGATGGTGACGGCGACACAAGCACGATTGCAGCCTATACCACCGAAAGCGACCGCGAAATTGCAGATATGAGAGAAATTGGTGTGTTTGTTGCTTCGACCAATGCTCAGTTTGAAACTGACGATGTTCAGATTCGTCTTGATGCCGTAAACGGTTCTCTTGCGTTTACTGCCACCAGAGTTGGTCAGGAAAACCAGAGTGGTGTCCCCGCGGTTAAGAGTCTGGTTACCCTTGACGTCAACGATCAGGACGCTCTCGACAAGTTCGGTCTTACCAACGGCACTGCCAAGGGTACTGGTGATACCAACTTCAGACTTCATGTCGTCGATAACAAGCCGCAGTTCCAGATCGGTGCCGACCAGGGGCAGAGTATGCAGATTTCGATGGGTGACATGTCGGCTCGCGCTCTTGGTATCGATAAACTCGATATGACCAGCGTCGAAGGTGCCCAGGAATCTCTCGCCAAACTCAACAAGGCTCTCGATACAATTTCTACCGAACGCTCGAAACTCGGTGCTTTCCAGAACCGCCTGGAATACTCAATCAACAACCTGCGCAATACTGCCAGCAACCTGACTTCTGCCGAATCACGCATCAGAGATGCTGATATCGCTCAGGAAATGATTGAATTCACCCGCAACCAGATTGTTTCTCAGTCAGGCACCGCAATGCTGGCTCAGGCCAATATGGTTCCGCAGAGTGTTCTCTCACTGCTCGGTCAGTAAGGTTTAATCGGGCGATTTAAAATTTTCGCCATCGAAAGCAATGCTTTCGATGGCGGATTTTTTTTTGCAAAAAAACGTTAAACAAATTCAAAAAGCTGCCGAAATGGTTTCAGTAACGAGTTGATCACACACAGGGAAGTAGTGTGAGCATGATTCATGGAGGAATCAATATGCTGATACCGTTTGGCATTTTTCTGCGTTTCAGGCGTAACCGAAGGCGCTTTGTTCCGATCAGTTTTTTATTCGACCGGCTGAGTGTCTTTAAGAATTCGCTGGCGTATTTTTTCGCCGGAATTTTTGGTTTTGCCATCCCAATTGCCCCGGAACTGTTTTCTGATCGTGGTTTTAGCTGTTTGAAAAAATAGTTTAAAAACCGCTTGACCAGAGTTCGTTTCTTTATACTTTCTCAACCTGTCGCAAGGATGCGGCAAAATTTTCAAACTGATTCACGGAGGAATCAACTATGTCATTACGCATTAATCAGAATGTAGTCGCACTTTCCACTTACGGTAACGTAAACAAAACCGCCGGCCGCCTCGAAAAATCGATCGAGAAGCTGAGTTCCGGCATGAGGATCAACAGAGCCTCTGATGATGCCGCAGGTCTGGCCATCAGCGAAAAAATGCGCCGTCAGATTCGTGGTCTTAACCGGGCTGTTTTAAATGCCCAGGATGGTATCTCAATGGTGCAGACCGCAGAAGGCGCCATGAATGAATCGCACAGCATTCTTCACCGTATGCGCGAACTGGCCATACAGGCCTCGAATGACACTCTCACCAGCAATGACCGCCTCGAAATTCAGAAAGAAGTTATTCAGCTTCGTGATGACCTCGATCGCATTGCCCGCAATACCGAATTCAATACAAAAAAACTTCTCGATGGCAGTCAGACTGCCCTTATCAGTGCCAGTTCTGCTTCTGTAAATGGCATTGTTACCGGAAATCCATCTCAGGCCGGCGGTGACTATACTGTCAGCCTGGCCCTGCTGCATGCCGGTATTTCTGAGATGCAGAGATCGCAGATTTTTACGATCAATGATGGCTCAGGGCAGTTGGCAGACGGTAATACTCAGCTGCAGAGCATTGCGCAATTTTACAATGCAAATGGTGTTTTCGTTCTCGATACTCCGATAACTCTTACTCTGAATGGTAATGCCAAAAGTACAGGGATAACTCTCGATGCTCAGATGACTCTTGATAATCTTGCCGCTGCTTTTCAGAACGCTATCAACAGCGAAAGCGGTCTTGATATTAAAAACAGTCGTACAGCAACGGTAAATACCGCGCAAACACAGATTGCCGGTCTCGGTGGTTATATTGAGCTGGTTTCTGGCAGCATCGGAGAGCCGGGTAGTGTTTCTGTGTGCGGCGACCAGGGAGTAATCGATGCTCTCGGTTTTACGGTCACGCGTCAGGCTGAAAATAACAGATCCGAAGTCACCCTGAGAGATAGTTTCGGTAACGTCAGAACCGTAAGAACAGAAACTGACCGTGCATATGGTCTTCTTGAGGGTATCGATGTTCAATTCAATTCTCAGGCAGCTCAGGTAGCCGGAACACAGGGCCTGGAGCAGGGTCTGCGTTTCACTACCGACTCGACTTTTGTTATCAGCGCTGCCAATCTCGAAGTTACGGTTGAGCTCAATGCTGGCCTCTGGGGCATGGAAGCGATTGCCAGACAGGTGAATGCCGAAATTGAAGCGGCCGGAGTCGATGGTTTGAGTTCCTCTATTGTTGAAGGCCAGTTGCGAATCAGTTATGAAAGACCGATTTCAGCTGCTTCAACCATACCTAATACCGTGGCCGTCGCTAACTTCACCGGACAGGCAGACAGGCTTGGACTGTTGGCCGGTACCTATAGCGGTTTCGTCGATGGCAATAAAGACAACAACGCTCTTGAATGGGGCTTCAGCCAGTTCAAGGCCACTGCTGCCGGCGGTGCCACAGTCGGCTTTATCGTCGGAGATGGTGTGCATGTCGCAACGGTTCGCGTAACCCTTGTCAATACAGTAACAGCAGCCGATATGATTTCGTTTGTCGACTTCCAGGCTGGTGCCAAAACCGAATTCGAGACTCAGTCGGTCTTCGCCAGGGTCGATCAGGTCGGTGGCGCGCTTGCTTTCACCTCGACTCTCGTGGGTAAACTGCACCGTGATAATGCCCCCGCCTATACCAGTATGGTTACATTCCAGTTCACTGCCGCTGATACAGCTGATGTCGCCCACATGAGCAGTAAGCTCGGGCTTTTCAACGCATCAATAAAAGGTACTGGCGATACCAACTTCCGCATGCATGTGGTCAATAATCAGCCTCAGTTCCAGATTGGTGCCGACCAGGGCCAGTCGATGGAAGTCGGCATGGCTGATATGACAGCCAGGGCTCTTGGAGTCGACAAGCTCGATATGACTACCGTCGCCGGCGCGCAAAAGGCGCTTGGCAAGCTGAATAAAGCCATAGATATGGTTTCTTCGGAAAGATCGAAACTGGGTGCTTTCCAGAATCGACTTGAATATGCCGTTAACAACCTGCGCAGTACTCACTCCAACCTCAGCGCCGCCGAGTCCCGCATCAGAGACGCCGACATCGCTCAGGAAATGATCGAGTTCACCCGTAACCAGATTGTTTCGCAGTCTGGCACTGCAATGCTGGCGCAGGCCAACATGATTCCACAGGGGGTTCTGCAGCTGCTCGGATAAGTAAATAAGTTTTGAATAAGTTCAACGCAGGTCTTTGAAAAAGGTCAGGCCCGGTGGCTGCCTCATGGCAGCCATGGGCTGGTTCGAGACAGGCCGGTTGCGACCGGTTTATCTACCGATGTTCTCTTTCTTGAGCTTCTGTGAGCCTCTTTGTAAAAAGCCGATGCGCTGGCCGCTGGCCCGAAGCTG
>JAKQKW010000407.1 GCA_029560455.1 Candidatus Rifleibacteriota bacterium | reverse complement strand
GAAATTTACGCACGCTAAGGAATTCTTAGTGGTCTAAAATTTCCTTGAGAAACATTCCTGTTCAGGCTCCAGACATAATCACCAGTGAGGTTTATGTGTAAGCGCTCAATAAACCGCTTCTTATAATTTATTGCCGGTTATGGCATTTTGCCTGCGTCAATCTTCAACGAGGAGTTTTTATGGCGCAGAAGCAATCAACAACGGAACAGATCAAAAACGCCCGCCGCTGGCATCGGCACCTGCAAATTTGGCGCGAGAGTGGCCAGACCCAGGTAGAATATTGCCGGGTAAACAACCTTGGGGTGAAAGCCTTTGGTTATTGGCTTCGCAAAGATCGCAACAGCAATAACCCGGCACCGCTGCAACTCATACCTGTTACGTTTAACACGCAGCCAGAGGCGAACCCAGTCGAAAAAAGCTCTACCGGGTTGTATTTCAATTTTTCGGATCGGGCCCGGATCGAAATTTCCAGGGATTTCGACCGTGAAACCTTTTCTCAGATAATTTCGGTTCTGAGCAGCATATGATTTTTACCGGCAATATCAAAGTTTACATTGCTCTTGGCGACGTCGACATGCGCAAGGCCATCGACGGCCTGTCAGCCATGGTTAGCGGCGTTATGCGGCTCGACGTTTTCGCCGGGCACCTTTTCGCTTTCAGCAATCGCCGCCGCAGCATGATCAAAATTCTGTATTGGGATAAAAACGGGTTCTGTCTTTGGCAGAAGCGGCTTGAAAAAGGTCGTTTTCGCTGGCCTTCAAGCAGGGAAGAAGTTTTACAGGTCGGGCAACGCGAATTGGCCTGGTTGCTTGAAGGCCTTGAAATCAATCAGGCTTCTGCTCACAAACATCTTGCCATTTCGCACGCTTATTAGATGCAGGTTTTTGAGCCAAAAACCATCTACAACCTGCAGAAAATGCTGTACTTTGAGCTATTAAGATGGTATAATAATTCACATGACACCGGCTCTTGATCAATATTTAAATGAAGACCCCATCCTGAAACGGATGGTTGATCAGGAACTTGAGGGAAAAGATCAGCAACTGGAAGAGAAAGACCAGCAGATTGCCCTTCTAATAGAGGAACTGCGCCATCTCAAAGCCTTTGTTTTCGGTCGCAAAACAGAGAAAACCCCGCAACCAGATAATGGGCTCCAGCCTCTGCTGCCATTTCCGCAGGAAGATGCAGCTCCGCAGATTCTTGTGCAGGAGCAGGAAAAAACCATTGAAATCAAAGCCCATTCAAGAAAGCGTGGTCGCAAGCCATTACCAGCTGATCTGCCTGTTCAGGAAGTCGTTGTTGATATTCCCGAGGCCGATAAAACCTGTTCATGTGGCTGCCAGAAGGCCAGAATCGGCGAAGAGACTGCAGACAAACTTGAATTTACACCTGCCAGAGCCCATATAACCAGAATCGTCAGACCCAAATACGCCTGCAGAAACTGTGAAGGCACAGAATCTGACGAACCGACCGTTTCTATAGCGCCGGTTCCTGAGCAGATCATTCCCAAAAGCTTCGCCACGGCAAGTCTTCTTGCTTATATCATCACCTCGAAATTCGTTGATGCACTTCCTTTTCACCGTCTCAGCGGTATGTTCAGCCGTCAGAAAATAGAAATCAGCCGTGGCACCATGTGCAACTGGGCAGTTAAAGTTGCCAGGGTTCTGAAACCAATCGACGAGCTGTTCAAGGAAATGCTTATGACTTCCGTCTGTATAAATACAGACGAAAGTCCCATGCAGGTTCTCAAGGAACCGGGGCGAAAAGCCGCCGATAAATCATGGATATGGGTTTTTCGCGGAGGGGGCGCCGGAAAAGCAACAGTTTATTTCCATTACAGCCCGAGCCGTGGCGGAAAAGTCGCTGACGAAATACTTGAGAATTACCAGGGTTACATTCAGACCGATGGCTATTCCGGCTACAACTTCATTTCCTCCAGACCGGGGCAGAAGCATCTTGCCTGTTGGGCTCATGCGCGCCGGAAATTTTTCGATTCAATAAAAGCTGCCGGAGAGCAAGTAAAGCCTGGCATTGCTCACGAAGCCTTTGCCATTATAAACAGTCTGTACAAAATCGAAAAAGAAGCCCGTATTAACGGCTTGAGCACCGATGAGATACAGAAAATTCGCGAACAGCGGGCAAAACCAATTCTGGAAACTTTCAAAACGAAACTTGAAACATGGAAGAAAACTGTGGTTCCCAAAAGCCTCACCGGAAAAGCCGTGACCTACACGCTCAATTTCTGGGACAAGCTCATGGTCTATATCGAAAACGGAGAACTGCAGATCGACAACAACAGCGCCGAAAACGCCATCCGGCCTTTCGCTGTCGGCAGAAAAAACTGGTTGTTCGCCGACACCGTCGAAGGTGCAGCGGCTTCGGCAATTTTATACAGCATCATCGAAACAGCAAAGGCAAATAGCCTTGAACCATACTGGTATCTTCGCTTTCTTCTGGAAAAGGCCCCTGGCCTAAAATCAAAAGAAGAGTTCAGAAGCCTGATTCCACAGAATGTCGATCGGCAGCTGATAATGAATATGCAACAGAGTCACGTAAATGCCGGTATCACGCCCGCCTGATTTTTCAAGAGGCGTTTAAATTCGCGCTTACTTTATAGTGGACTGAAAGTATAGATTAAAAGTTACCTGGGCTGGGCGCCTTCGACAGTGTGCCTGAAATCGATTGTCACAGTTCTTGACGATCACATAACCAAAGGCAAGTCCAGTGCCAACCGCTTTCAGGCGTGGCAGG
>JAKQKW010000397.1 GCA_029560455.1 Candidatus Rifleibacteriota bacterium | reverse complement strand
AACATTGGCCACTGAAAGTAGATTCTGCCTTCCTGACCGCGTTCGGGCAGTATCGACAGCATTTCCTGCAGCTGCAGGAAATGCTGTCGATACTGCCCGAACGCGGTCAGGAAGGCAGAATCTACTTTCAGTGGCCAATGTTCTGGCACGACCAGGATGTTCCAGACACCCTCGAAGGTGAGGCCTTCGTGCCCGACAGCTCCGACCAGGAACAGGGTTTCAGCCTGCGCCTGCTCGTCAACCCGCCGGCCTTCGGTCAGGTCGAGGTCGCTCTGCACCTGCAGCAGAAAACCCTGTGGGTGCACTTCGGGGTCGCCGAAGAACACATCGACCTGTTCAAGAGCATTTTCACCGAAATCCGCACCCGCGTCCTCGCCAACAACGACTTCGACCAGGTGCGCCTGACGATCGGCAAAGTCCGACTCCTGAACAACTTCTTCAGCACCATTACCGAACCCCCGCCCATCCCCCCCCGCCCCAAACTGGACCTCAAAGCCTGACTCGCTTCTGGTGGCTGGCTGTGGTATAAATGACTTATGGAAAAGAATCGGGTTAAATTCGACGATGTGGCGGTGGCAATCAAATATGCCTTCGGCGAAGCCGGCGAGGCACCCAAAGTGGTGGCTTCGGGGCGCGGCTTTCAGGCCCGACAGATCGTCGAACTGGCAAAAAAAAATGAGGTGCCGCTGCGCGAGGACAGCAGCCTGGCGGAGTCACTGGCAAAAGTGCCGGTCGGCGTCGAAATACCGGCTGAACTGTGGGGGGCAATGGCCGAAATTCTGGCGCAGATTTACCTTCTCGATCGTCAGCAGCGACCATGAGTCGCGAACGTCTCGATCTCGGCCGCCGTGGCGAAGACCTGGCACTTGCTTGGCTGCAGGGACTGGGCTATCGACTGCAGGCACGCAATTATCGGTTTCGTGGTGGCGAACTCGATCTGGTGATGTTCGACGGGCCGGTTCTCGTTTTTGTCGAAGTCAGATCGCGTACTTCGCTGCAGCACGGCACCCCCCTCGAAACCATCGACTATCGAAAACGCCGTCAGATCGAAAAAACTGCCGGTCTCTACCTTGCCCGCGAAAAAATCAGCCCCGATACTCTCTGTCGTTTTGACGCCGTCGCCATTGACTTCTGCAACGGCGAACCCCATATCGCCCATGTCAAAAACGCCTTCGTCTGCGGCGAATGAGGCGGCTCCGGTTATTGCCGGCGCCGATTTCTTTCTGGTAAACTATGGCCCATGTATGGCCGATGAACATAGCAAAATCTCTTTTCAGGTGAACCAATGAAACGTTATGGTCTGATGGTACTGCTTCTCTCTTCAGTTACTTCCTTTGCTTCGGCTGAAACCGAAAAAAGTCCGGTTAAGCCGACTGCGGCAGTTATTAAGAGCGCCGAAGACTCGGCACCACTTGACAAAAACAGCCCCGAATATATCAGGCGTCGTCTGGCAGAACTGGAAAAGACCCTTTACGCTAAAACCCGGCGCGAAGTGATTGAGGAGAAAATGGCCAGTGTTCCTGCAAGTGAGCAGATTGTCAAAAAATCGGCATATGTAGAAAAGGATGAATTGGCAGCAAGCAAAATTTTTACCTTTGATTCTTTTGATGTCGAGAAAGAAGTGCAAAAGCGCCTTGCAACAGAAATGTTGATGAAAAATTTCGGCCGTGACTTTTTCGAGCAGGGTGAGCAGATTCAGGCCAGCCTGTTCTCCGGTCTGGCGCCGTCTAACTACCAGCTCGGGCCCGGCGATGAACTGAAAATCATCATCTGGTCTGAACTCGGCGACGAAACGGTTTATGACGTGCAGATCAACCCGGAAGGTCAGGTTTACGTGCCGATTCTTGGGGTGCTTGGCATCAGCGGTCAGACGGTCGGCGAATTCGAACAGATGGTTCTTGGGCGCCTTTCAGGCAAATTCAAGCATTTCAAAGGCCAGGCGACCCTGACTAAAGTCAGAACCATTCAGATCTTTGTCGTCGGTGAAGTTGAAAAACCCGGTGCCATGAATGTTTCCGGTCTGGCTACCGCATTCTCGGCCCTCTATCAGGCCGGCGGCCCGACCCAACGCGGTTCGATGCGCCATGTTAAGGTTCTTGACTCGAGTGGCAAAGCGAAAAGCATCGATCTTTACCGCTATTTCCTTTCGGGAGACCGCAGCCAGGATATTCCGGTCAAGAACGGCGATACGATTTTTGTGCCCGCCGCTGACAGCAGAATCACCGTCACCGGCATGGTCAACCGCCCGGCAATCTATGAACTCTCGGGCGAAACCAGTCTGGCAGATGCAATAGAAATGGCCGGCAGGGCGTTGCCAAAGGCCTATTCCGGCCGCGTTCTTGTCACCCGCTGGACCGGCGACAAGCGCCGGGAATCATTTGATATCAGACTTTCAGACGCTGATGCTCTCAAGAAATTCATGATCAGCAACGGCGACGAAATCAAGGTCGAGCAGGCGACCGAAATGGTCGGCAACCTCGTGACCCTCGAAGGGCCGGTCAACCGCCCGGGCGAATACTCGGTCGATGCGGCGCTCACGGTCAGTGACCTGATTGCCCGTGCCGGTGGCCTGATCGGCGAAGAGGCGAACCTCGAACGCGGCCAGATCTACCGCAAGGGCCCGGCTGGCCAGCAGGAAGTCATCGCTTTCAACGTCAAGTTCGCCCTCGCCGGCGATAAATCGCAGAACCATGCGCTCAAACCCTTTGACCGGGTTCGCCTGTTTGCCGAAGACGAAATTACTCCCGATAACCGCCGTATAACCATTGAAGGTGCTATTCGTCGGGCCGGTCAGTATATTTATCGCGAAGGCATGAGACTTTCTGATCTGGTGATCAAGGCTCAGGGCGCTTCTATCGATGCCGCCGACATTATTGAAATCGCCAGAGTCAAGGAAGGCAACGGCAGCGAAATTATCCGCGCCAGCCTGAAGGCCGCTCTGGCCGACCAGAATTCGCCCGATAATATTGTATTGCAGCCGCTCGACCGCATCAGCGTGCCGGCCCGTGGCGACAGCATGATCGAACCCGAAATCGTCTACCTGAAAGGCCAGGTCATGCGCCCTGGCCCCTATGCACTGAAACACCGGGGCGAACGTCTCAGCAGCCTGATCGAACGGGCCGGCGGCCTGACCGGCATGGCCTTTGCCGACGGCGCCGTGTTCATGCGCCGGATCGATCACATCACCTCTGAAAAACAGCTCGAAACCACCGAAACGGTGCAGGATGACCTTTTCCGCCAGGCGACCCTCGACCTGCGCGCCGATCTGCTGCGTTCCGGCGCCAAGGTCGACGATCTCAAGACCCTGCGCCAGGAAGTGGAAGGCGAACGCGCCCAGCAGCAGATTCTTCAGGGCCAGACGGGCCTGATGCCGGAAGCGGCCGAAAAAAGTCTCGCTAAAGAACAGGCCTCCGGTTTCTCTGGTATAGAAATGTCGACCCGCAGCCTGAAAAACAAGATGATGCGCATACCCGTGCCGATGAGTAAGATTCTCGACGGCCGCGCCTCGGAATACGACGACGTGGCGCTGCTCGACGGCGACCAGATCACCATTCCG
>JAKQKW010000161.1 GCA_029560455.1 Candidatus Rifleibacteriota bacterium | reverse complement strand
CCGGTTTCTGCCTGACAAGGCCATCGACCTCGTCGACGAAGCCTGCGCCATGATCCGCACCGATATCGAATCGATGCCGGCCGAGCTCGACGAAGTCACCCGCCGCATCATGCAGCTCGAAATCGAAGAGGCGGCCCTGATAAAAGAGAAAGACGAGCAGAGCCTCACCCGCCTTGAAGCTCTGCGCAAAGAACTCGCCGATCTGAAAAACCGCGGCGACGCCATGAAAGCCCAGTGGGAAAGCGAACGCGGCGTAATCAAACGGGTACAGACACAGCGTGAGCTCATCGAAAAACTGAATCAGGAAATCAGCGAAGCCGAGCGTGCCTACGACCTCAATAAGGCCGCAGAGCTCAAGCATGGCCGGCTTCCCGAAGCCCTCAGGCAGCTCAAAAATCTCGAAGACGAGCTGCGACAGAAGCAGAATACCGGCAAGCTGGTGCGCGAAGAAGTTACTGAAGAAGAGATCGCCGACATCGTCAGCCGCTGGACCGGGATTCCGGTCACCCGCCTCATGGAAGGCGAAAAGGAAAAACTGCTGCACCTCGACGAGCACCTGCACCAGCGTGTCATCGGCCAGGATGACGCAGTCAACCTGGTTACCGACGCGGTTATCCGTTCACGCGCCGGTATCAAAGACCCGCACCGGCCGATCGGCTCGTTCATTTTCCTTGGCCCGACCGGGGTTGGTAAGACCGAGCTCGCCAAGGCGCTCGCCCAGTCGCTTTTCGATACCGAAGAGAACATGGTGCGCATCGACATGAGCGAGTATATGGAAAAGCATTCGGTTTCGCGCCTGATTGGCGCCCCTCCGGGCTATATCGGCCATGACGACGGCGGCCAGCTGACTGAAGCGGTACGGCGCAAACCCTATTCGGTCGTGCTTTTCGACGAAATCGAAAAGGCGCATACCGAAGTTTTCAACGTGCTGCTGCAAATTCTCGACGATGGCCGGCTCACCGATTCCCGTGGCCGCACCGTTGATTTTCGCAATGTCGTGGTTATCATGACCAGTAACCTCGGTGCCCAGACGCTGATCAGCGAGATCGGCGAAAGCGGCGAGATCGATGACAGCACCCGCGACAAGGTGATGACCGAGGTCAAGCGTTTCTTCAAGCCCGAATTTTTCAACCGTGTCGATGATATCGTGCTGTTTGCACCGCTCAAACGCGGCGAACTCGATAAAATTATCGACCTGCAGATCGCTTCGATTCAGAAACGTCTGATCGAGCGTCGCATCAGCCTCGAAGTCACCCCTGACGCAAGGCAATGGCTTATCGAACGCGGTTACAGCCCGCTATATGGGGCAAGACCGCTGAAACGGCTGTTGCAGAAAGAGGTAGAAACTCTGCTGGCGCGTGCTATAATTACCGGCACGGTTGCCGACGGAACCACAGCGCAGATTGTCGTCAGAGGTGACCGCCTGGCATTGAGCTAAACTGTCTGCCAATAAATGAATCAGGAGGGCCGCGATCATGAATCTGTTTCTGGCAAACTGGAAAAGAAAGGTCGCTTCAACATTCGTTCTGACTATCATCATGGTCGTTGGCGGTCTGATCATCGATCCGGCCTACCTGAACAACCCGATCGGCGAAGGCTCTCTCGGTGTCGTTGCCGCCGAGGGTTACCCGATGCCGGCGACAACCGAACTGTCTCTCGTTGCCAATGGCGTCGACCCGATTCAGATAGATCTCAAATCTGAAGACGGCGACTTTGCCGGCGAGGTCGAACTGATTTCGCCCAAAGGCGAACTGCTGCTCAACCAGAAGTTCGCCCTGCGCAAATACCCTGCCACCCTTCTGCCAAACCCGGCAAAATGGCAGAGTTTTCTGTCGAGACACCAGGGCCCCGGCACTTACCTGCTGCGCCTGACCCAGGAACAGCCCGGCAAGGCAAAAGTTTTTCTCTACCAGGGCCCGTTCGTGCTGCGCATGCTGATTCTACCGCTGATCGCCGCCTTCTTCATGCTGGTGCTCAGCTTCACCTTCGCCCCCAAAAACAAAGTCGCAGCTGAATAAAAAACATCACGTCATCTATGCAAACCTCTTCATCATCGCTGCGAACTTGTTTGTCATCCCCGCTTAGGGTTCTGTCGATTTATTGAGATTTTTAACGTTTCAGTACAGAATGATATTTATCTGTAGCGGACTGCTTGATGGGCGGCGCATCGAAAAAGCTGTTTTCGGGGAATCGACAAACCCGAAGGCGGGAATCCAGGTTGTTTAAAGGCAGAATTCACGTCGAAACTTCATAAAGCAGCAGCGTGGCAAAACTCTTAGATTATTAAAAAACTTTTTTCGTACATTTTCGTATTAATTTGATTCGGTACCCTTCCCGGTCATACCCTCCATGAGTATAATGTTATTGTTAAGCTAATCGTGGAGGCTGTATTTATGAAAAGACTTTTTTCATTGATGCTCGTATTGCTGCTGGTTCTGGCTGGCAACGTTCCTGCATCTGCCGACGCCCGTTCAGATTACGAAAGCTATCTGTCTGCCTATAATGCTTATCGTAATGCCGTCAACGAAGGCAGGCCCGCCAGTGAAGTGCAGGGCTACCTCAATGCCTATAAAGCTGCCAAAGCGCTTTATGAAGGCAATCTCAACAAGGCGACCAATACCGCGACCGCGCTTGAGACCGGTACCGCCACTGAAGCCGACACCGTTTCAGAAGCAGCCACCTTTGTCGCTACCGGTGAAGGCGAAAGATCGGCAGCCGTTGCTCAGCAGCAGCTTCCCACCGGCCTGAGAAGAATTCTCGAACAGCTCTGGTCAGAAAAGGGCCGCAAAGATCCCGACCAGGCAATGAAACTGCTTGCTGGTTTCATCGAATCTAGCGCCGGTTCAAAATATGCCGACCTCGCCCGCTATGAACTCGCCAAGGCTTACGAACTGCTCAAAGATGATGTTAAAACAGCCTCAACTCTTCTTGCGCAGATCGGCCGCAACGACCCGAACTCAAAACTGGCCCTGCTGGCAAAAGAACGCATAAACTATCTGGCCGCCGGTCAGAAGCACCTGCAGTGGAAAAACGCCCTGAACGCCACCTACGGCGTTTCCCAGGCCGGTTACGAAAAATATCGCAACACCTCATGGCTGGCATTCCCGGTCAAAGTAACCAGATGGTTCGGCTATGCCGGTAAAATGCTCGACTTCAACAAGACTCAGAGCGACTTCGAAAAGTTCCAGGTCTGGTATGAAGAAATGGGTTCCAGATTTGCGCCTTCAGTTGACGTAACTTTCGACAAATTCAAGGTTGCCAACGGAAACGGCAACGAACTCAGCGAAATCAGTCTGTTCTATAGCAACTCAAAAGCCTGGTATTCCCGCTGGAAATGCCTCGAAGAAGCCAAAAGCTCAATCGATATCCAGTATTTCATCATGGAAAAGGATATCTTCGGCTATTCTCTGCTCGGCATGCTGCTCAAGAAAGCACAGCAGGATGTCAAAATCAGACTTCTGCTCGACGCCCGCGGCACCAAGCAGCTGACCCGCAAACTTCTCGGCCAGGATTTCCTGCAGGAACTCAGCGAATTCGACAATGTCGAAATCAAGGTATTCAACCCGGTTCATACTAACCTGCTCAGCGTTTTCACCGACCCGCGCAAACTGATCGCTTCGAACCATGACAAGATCGTCGTCGTCGACGAAGAAATCTCGATCATCGGCGGCCGCAACGTCTCCATGGATTACTTCCTTGAACCTGAAGATCACCCCGGCGCCTATCGTGACTGTGACGTGGTTGTAAAAAGCACAGAAGTTGCAAAACAGCTCGATTCAGCCTTTGACGAAGAATTTGCCAAGCTTAAATCATTTAAGATCAGTAAAGAACTCTGGGGCAACATCGACATCATGAGCGACCCGCTCAACGCCGCTTATGACACGATGTACAACCACATGTTGAACGAAAGTTTCGTTGCCCGCAAAGGCGCGAACAAAAAATATCTGACTGCCGCTGCCGATTTCATGAAAGAACTCTCCGGCTACGGTCACCTGCGTGATTTCTCAGGGTTCGACCCGTTCGCCAGCGCCATCCAGGCGCCGGTCAAAATCATCGACAAACACTCTCTCGGCGGGCCCCGCAACGACATCACCGATCAGATGATCAAATACATCGACGGCTGCAAACGCGAAATTCTTCTGCAGAACCCATACGTAGTTCTCACCGAACGCATGTTCAACGCTCTTAAACGCGCCGGCAAGCGTGGCATTCCGATCATCATGCACACCAATAGCCCCGCTTCTACCGACAGTCTTGCCACCCAGGCAATGTTCTATGCCGACTGGAAACGCATCTTCAAAGAAATTCCCGGCATCAAGATCTATGTATACAAGGGTTCAAACAAGCTGCATGCCAAAAACTGGGTATTTGACCGCAAGATCGGCGTAGTCGGCACCTACAACCTCGACTACCTCAGCGAACAGGTCAACTCTGAAGTCGTCGCTGCCGTTAAATCCGCCGAATTCAGCAAAGAACTCCGCGACGGCATTTTCTCTGATATCGCCAAATCAGCTCAGTATCAGGTCAATATTAATGAAAAGGGTGAAGTAGAATCAGTTCTTGGCCCCGACGATCTCCAGGGCAAAAAATTCTGGCTGCTCAAAACCCTCTCAAAATTCACCATCTTCAAAAAACTGATCTGATCGATCTGCTTCTCAAGCAAAAAAGGCTGCCTTAACCGGCAGCCTTTTCGTTTTAGACAGTTCGCTAAACCAGGGGATTACCTGACAGCGGGCGAAGTCCTGTGGGCATTCGCCCAGCCTGATCCTCTGCACCCCGAACAATCAGTAGAGGCTTCGTTCTTCCCTGACCCATTGCATCTTTTACACCTTTTTGCATTACTTTCAAAATCTGCAACCCAGACATAACCATCGCCACCACAGGCATCACACAAAGCTTCGCCATTACAGGCGCAGGGGAGGTTCGCCGACATCTTCTCTGGTTCCTGCATTTTATGGGCGCCTACAGCCTTACCGGCCCAGAGAGAATCAAGGTATTCAAAACTTATAAGCGCCGCATTCAGGTAATTTACCAATTCTTCAAAAGACTTCTGATTGGCTTTCACAGAGGCATCGGAGGGCTTCTGCAATTCCTGCAGAGACTTAAGCATCAGCCGGTGATTTTCAATCTCCTGCTTCACCACATTTGCACCCGGATAATCTTTTTTACTATCACCTTCAGCCCCGGCAACGTTTGATAAAAGACATAACACGATAAGCAGTAACCCTCGAACAAAATACATTGATTCTCTCCTCAATTACTCAAATCTGACGGCATGCTCAAAAACATGAAATTATGCCAAAAACGAAATCTATCACATCTACAGGCGATTTAACAGTTTGCAGGCAGTTTCAGCAAAAGCATTGCATTTTCTGACTGCCGAAAACTACTCCTGCAAAAATTCAGGCCGAAACAGATAAGCGAGCATTGATTGCTGCAGCGGCGTTTCATGGTTACCCTGCCGGAGTAATATCTGCAATCTGCGCTGCAGATTCAATGGATGATTTATCTCCGCCAGCAGACCGGCTGAAACTTCTCTGGCAACGGCCAGTTTCGACAGGCAGGCAACGCCCATTCCGGCAATTACAGCCTGTTTTATCGCTTCTGTATGACCGAGCTCGAATTTCAGTTCGGGCCTGACTCCAACCGTCTGCATTGCCCGCTCGAAAATTTCTCTGGTACCGGAACCCTGCTCTCTGGCCAACCAGGCTGCCCGGGCCAGATCCCTGACCGTTATCTTCTTTTTTGCAGCCAGTGGGCTGGAGGGAGAAGCAATTATCACCAGTTCGTCGCCACGCCAGTCCTTGGCAACCAGACCGGATTTGTGCGCCGGGCCTTCAATCAATCCAAGATCAAGATGTCCGGCCGCCAGCTCCTCCTCTATCTGTCTGGTATTTCCAACCACGAGATCTATCCTGGCCCTGCGATAACGCCGGGAGAAACAACCGATTACAGCCGGCAGAAGGTAGTTGCCAATTGTCGTACTCGCACCGATTCTCAGGTTCCCGGCCGGATCACCGGGTCGACTGGTAACCCTTTCGAGCATTATTTTGGCGCGGTCCAGAACCTCAACGGCTTCCTGCAGCAGCAATCTGCCACGATCATTCAATATCAGCTTTTTCCCGATACGATCGAACAGATTACCCTTCAGCTGTCTTTCAAGGTGCGCCAGATTCAGACTGACCGCGGCCTGGGTCATACCAAGCTCTTCGCCGGCATTGGTGACATGACCAAGCTTCGCCACGGCAACAAAAACTTCAAGCTGTCTCAGAGATACATCCATAGGTTGTTACTGATTCCAATCAATTTTTAATAAATTAAACTAATTAATTTTATAATATTTAACAATTTTTATTTATTTTAATTTGCGTATACTATTTGATTAACTCGCACGAGGTAATCAATATGAAGCTGGAAACACTGCAAAAACCTCTTTTCTTCGTTCTCGCAGCTGTCTGCCTGATTCCGGGTGTCAATCCGGGCACGGCACTGGTAACCGGAATTCTGTTCGGCCTGTTGTTAAAAAACCCTTTCGCCGAAACAGGCTCGGTCTGGAGCCGCAACCTGCTGCAGATTGCCGTTATAATGCTCGGCTTCGGCCTGTCATTGGCTGAAGTTGTCAGCCAGGCATGGGCTTCGCTCCCGGTAACGGTAGTCGGGATTTCGCTCACAATCTTTCTTGGCTATCTTTTTGGCATGTGGCTGAAAATGGAACCCAGGCTTGCAAAGCTGATCGCATTTGGCACCGCCATCTGTGGCGGCAGCGCTATTGCGGCCATGGCACCAGCCATCAAAGCGCGTGACGAAGAAACTTCCGTTTCACTCGCCACGGTTTTCTCGCTTAACGCGTTGGCATTGCTCCTTTTTCCGGCAATCGGGAAATGGCTGAACATGTCGCAGCATGATTTCGGGGTCTGGGCGGGCCTCGCAATTCACGATACAAGCAGCGTCGTAGGAGCTGCGAGCCATTATGGCGAAACAGCACTGGCGGTGGCAACGACCGTCAAGTTGGCCAGAGCGTTGTGGATAACGCCATTCGTCATTGTAACCAGCTATTTCAGTGGTTCGAAGCAAACCAATGTATTTCCCTGGTTCATTCTCGGATTTATCGCCGCAGCGCTGACGCGAACCATCCTACCTTTGCATGAAAGCTTATGGACAACCCTGGTGGCAATCGGCCGCCAGCTGCTTGTTCTATCGATGTTTTTCATTGGCAGCAAACTATCACTGGAAACACTCAAAAAGGTCGGACTGTCACCATTGCTGCTTGGCGTTCTTCTCTGGCTGTCTGCAAGCATTTTTTCATATCTGGCAATAGGAAAACTCTGATTCCGCGTTTACCCGTAGCCGGATTTTGTATTAATCAGCGTTTATTTTTGATCAGAGCTCTTTGCCGATGTCGTTGCGAAACTTGATGTTGGCCAGTTCAAGCCGGGCGATGTCGCCGTAGCATTTGCTTCTGGCCTCTTCGAGGTTTTCGCCGACGGCGGTAACGCTGATCAGACGGCCGCTTCTGAACTTGTAGTCTTCTGAGTCTTCAGCTCTTTTGCAGCTGGAGAAAAATACCAGCGAATCGTTGACCTTGTCGAAACCACGTATCAGCGGCTCACCGGTTTCGTTGTCGGGGTAGCCCTTGCGGGCAATTACCACTGAAACGGCTGAGTGACGGCCAAAGGCTACTTCAGAGCCAACCGAAGTCAGGCAACCCATCGAACAGTCTTTCAGCAGAGTGGCGAGATCACCGCGGAAGCGGGTGAGAATGCTCTGAGTTTCGGGGTCGCCGAGGCGGGCATTGAATTCAAGAACTTTCGGCCCGGTCGCGGTTAGCATAAGCTGAATCGAGAGAAAACCCCGATAGAGCAGACTATCTGCCTTCATGCCATCAACTACCGGCTGCACGATAGTATCGATTATCACCCGGTCAAGCTCTGGCGTAAGGTCGGGTGACGGGCTCACTGCTCCCATACCACCGGTGGTCGGGCCTGCTTCGCCGTCATCGGCGCGTTTATAGTCGCGGCAGGAACTGAACGAAACCCACTGCTGACCGTCAGTCAGAATGGTGTAAGAACATTCGATGCCGGTGATTTTTTCCTGCAGGATCAGCGGTGGGTTATGCAGATTGAGAAATCTGGTTGCCGCGCTCTTCGCCTGTTCGGGGGTATCACAGACGGCAACGCCGGTGCCGTGCGAGAAACCATCGCATTTAACCACCAGCAGATTCGGGTTTTCATTGAAAGCCTGTTCGGCCTCAGTGGCGTTGACCACGATTCGGGTAAGCGGCGACGGAATATGATGCCGGGCCATGAATTTCGCGGCAAAAGCCTTGCTGGTTTCGATTCTGCCGGCATCGGCAGCCGGACCGATGACCGGTATTCCGGCCAGCGCCAGAGCATCTACAGTGCCTTCTTCAACGAATTTTGACGAGCCAACTACGGCCAGCGCAATTTTGTCTTTGCAGAACCTGACCAGCTCAGCATTGTCTTTGAATGGCACCCTCTTGCAGATTGGGATACTGGCCATGCCGATGTTTCCGGGGCAGGCAATGATCTTATGCACTGACGGAGACTTGGCGAGCGCGTGTACGATAGAGTGTTCTCTGGCTCCAGAACCCAAAACAAGAATATCCACGGGCACCTCAACAGAAAAAATACTTTGGCGCGTGCATGTTACTATGCCGCCAGCGCCGCGTCAAGACGGCAACTGCCTAAAACAGCAGAGAACGGCAGCTTCGGCCGTTCTCTGGCACTGAGATCAATTAAACGCTTTGCTTATTCAGCCTTAACAGCTTTTTTGAGGCTGTTGTATTCGTCTGAGTAAACTTTCAGCTGTTCGAATACTTTTTTGGCGCCTTCCTGGTCATTGGCTTCAACCATGCGGTTGTACTGCAGGTAGGTATCATAATACTTCTTTTCGACGTCAGCAAGTTTTTCTGAAGTGGCGCCAGTTACTGAGAACTGAGGTACACCTGCAGTTGAATCGCCGACAACCACAGCACCAGTGCCCCTGCCGGTGCCGCCGAGATTGCCGATACCACCGGAGAAACCGCCGAAACTGCTGGTCGGGTTATTGCTCTGCTGTGATGGCACATTCGAGCCCTTACCGAAAATAGAGACCTTGCCGCCCTTAGCGAATGAGGTTACCCACTTGGCAACCTTGCTGCCGAGGAAACCGCCGACGATACCACCAATGATCGGCCCGATTACCGGAATCGGAGCACCGAGAGCCATACCGATGGTTGAACCGATCGATGAACCGACGAGATCAACCTTGTCGATCTGCTGGAAAGCTCTGGCAATCGAGAATTCACCGCTCTTCATGCCGTTGGCAAGATTTGCACCCATCTGGCCTGAGAACGAAGCAAACATGACCGGAATCACAGAGCCTACCAGAGCGCCAACCGGGCCCGGAATAATACTCTTGACGATCGAGGCGGTGAACTGACCACCGGCAGCACCGAGGGCCGAACCGACGACGTTACCGGCAAATTCGAGAGTTGCAACTGATTTAACTGCCTGTGAGAAAGAGGGCTTGTTGCCATGAACCATATCGATGGCCAGGTTGGTGCCTACCGCTACGGCAGTGGTTACGGCCAGGTTCGAGAACGAGAAACTGTTTTTAAGAGAAGCCTTGGCGCTCTGAGTGCCTTCGGCAACGCCTTTAGCCAGTTTGCCCTGAAAGGTATCGGCATACTGCACATCGGCAGAAGCGCTGAGCATCATTTTGCCGTCGTTTTTGATTTCACCCTTGCTGTTGTCAACGACTTTGCCGTTTTCGAAAGACTTGCTTTTGTCGATCAGGCCGACTTTCTGGCCAACTGCAAAAATTTTGGCTCTGACAGCGGTTACAACCTTTGTCAGGCTGGCCTTGATCAGAGTGATGATCGCTTTGAGCTTGTCAGCTGAGCCGGCGAATTTGCCGCTGGTTTCGATTTTGCTGGCCTGAACACCGAGCTGTTCGATACCATAGGCAAGCTGCTGGTCATAAGAAAGATTGACCGGTGAGGCGCCGGCGGCAATGTTGGCCTTGGCAGCTTCGCCGGAAGTCTTCAGAGTTGAACCGAGCACGTTTTTGGCACTGCCGATAATGGCCTTGATGCGTTCGGCGATGCTCATGGTTTCCATGCCGGTCGGGGCAATCTTGTGATAAAGCGGAGTCGAAATCTTTTCGAGACTGCTGAGAGTGCTCTGAGCGGTTCTCAGGTTGCTCTGCAGGTTATTCAGTTCGGGCAGAACATTGTTGAGAATCGACACATCGATCGGCTGGCCGGAAGTGACCGGAATATTGACCTGTGCAGTCTGGGCATAGGCGCCAAAGGTCGACAGCACAAACATGATGACTGTCAAAAGCGAGATTCGTCGCAGCACTCGTTTACTCATATTCATATTATTCCTCCGCTCTTGTCGAAGAGACTGACTTTACGGGATCGGTACAATTATGTCGTTAATTATAAGAATGATTCAGCATAGTGTCAATGAACGCCGCCGGCCGATAACAATTACTTTGCAGAGCGCCCCCCGTGTTGTATCATCTTGCTATATGAAATCCATACGCATACTACTTCTGTTAACTTTCCTGGCTCTAGCTGGCAGCGCGGCAACGGCTCAGACTTACCGCAAATGGGAATTCATCAACCCGGCCGACCTGCAGATAACCATCTCTGCCGACACGCCCGAGATCATCACCGGCCAGACCGCCACCTTTACCATAACGATCCGCAACCGCACTGACAAAACCGTCAACATTCCCTACAAAACCGGCCAACAATGGGACATGGCAGTCTATCATGACCGCACCCAGATTTTTCGCTGGTCACAGGGCCTGACCTGGGCCGGCGCCCCGCATTCTATCCCGCTTAAAACCGGCGAGACACGTTCGCAGCAGCTGAGCTGGGATTCGATCGACCGCAACGGCAACCCGCTTCCCCAGGGAATTTATAAGGTTCAGGGAATGGTGATGACGCAGCCGCGCTACCTCGTCTCGAATGACTGCGCCATCAGGCTGCTGCCCAATGAGATAAAAAAGACCGAAATCATCGATGCAAAGCTCAATCAGATCTTCGAAATCGAACTGCCGCGCTACGTCGGAGTTCGAGAATTGGCGTGGCAGATCGAATACGTCTATAACGACAACCGCATTGCGATTCACCGCGTCGAAAAAACCGCCGACAAAACCAAAATCTTTTTTCATCCGAAACGCGTTGGTCACGTAACTTTTCACATGTTTGCCCACAACGATACTCAGGATGTCACCGTTTCGCTCGAACGCCGCACCTTCAGGGTCGAAGTCAAATAACTGCCAGGGCCGGAGGAATTCATGAACAATATTCAGGGAACCAAACAGACCGTCGAAAACTTGATGCTGCAAAAGGGCCTGATCACAGAAGATCAGCTCGACAAGGCAAGAATCATTCAGGCCCAGACGCTCGAGCGCCTCGAAAACATCATTGTCAGACTTGGCTTTCTCTCTGAAAAGCAGGTTCTCGATCTCTGGGCCGAATTTCTCGGCATTTCAGTCGTCGACCTGACGAATATCAAGGTCGATGCGAAGATTCTGTCGCTGATCCCTGAATATCAGGCCAAGCAGTATAAGATGATCCCTTACAAGCGCGAGGGCAACAAACTTACCGTCGTCATGGCCGACCCGTTCGACATCATGGCCACCGACATGATCGCCTTTCTCACCCAGTGCAAACTTGAAGTGATGATTGCCCCTAAAAACCAGATCGAACTGGCAATACGTCAGCTCTACAGCTGGGAAGGCTTCTCAGTTGGCGGCGAAGAAAGCATCAAGGGCGAAGCCACCGAGCCGACGCTCGATTCTGGGCTTGAAATGGTTCGTAAAACTTCAGAACAGGGCGCAGTCGTCCAGTTTCTCAATGCCATTTTCAAGCAGGCAATTCTCAAGCGCGCCTCTGACATTCACGTCGAACCGCGCGAAGACATCCTGCTGGTACGCTTCAGAGTCGACGGCATGCTGCATGACGCGATGACCGGCCCCAAAAGTCTGCTGGCGCCATTGATCAGCCGCATCAAGATTCTTTCGCACCTCGATATCGCCGAGCGCCGTCTGCCCCAGGATGGCCGCCTGAAAGTAAAAATGCAGGACAAGGAAGTAGACTTCCGTGTCAGCACTGTTCCGAGTCTGCTCGGCGAAAAGGCGGTTCTGCGTATTCTGCAGCGAGAATCGAAGTTTGACCTCGATAACATCGGCTTTTTCCCAGATGATCTGGCAAGACTCAAATCGGCGCTCGACGAGCCGTATGGCCTGATTCTCGTCACCGGCCCGACCGGTGCCGGTAAAACCACAACCCTGTTCGGGATGCTGAAATATTTCAGCAGCACTGAAATCAATATCTTCACTATTGAAAACCCGGTTGAATACCGGATTCCCGGCATCACCCAGGTGCAGATCAACGACAAGATCGGCCTGGACTTTGCGAGCGGTCTGCGCACCGCCCTGCGCCAGGACCCGGATATCATCCTCGTCGGCGAAGTGCGCGACCTTGAAACCGCCGAAATCGCCTTCAGAGCATCACTGACCGGTCACAAGGTTCTCTCGACTCTGCACACCAACAACGCTCCGGCCAGTATCAACCGACTCATCAACATGGGCGTGCCGGCATATCTGGTGACTGCAGCCATGCGCGTCGTCATTGCCCAGAAACTTCTCCACCGCATCTGCCCACACTGCAAAGTCGAATATAAGCCAGCTCAAAGCATCATTCAGCGTTTGAGTCTAGCCCCCGGAAAACTTATCGGCACGAAGTTCCATAAAGGCACCGGCTGCCGCGAATGCAATCAGACCGGTACTTATGGCCGTCTGGGAGTTTACGAAACCATGGTCATAACCTCTTCAATGAAAGACGTGATCATAGAAGGCGGCACCGAAATGGCCATCAAGCGCGTGGCGCGCCTCGAAGGCATGCGCACCCTGCGCGAAAGCGCCCTTGAACTGGCAATACGCGGCGAATCGACACTCGAAGAAGTTCTCTTCGTAACACCTTCCGATGACGAAGAAAAGCGTATTCCGCTGCCCGGTCTCACCGGCAGTGGTATGGGAGTGCCCAGTTACATTCTGCCGGTACAGATGCAGCCGATGTCGGCTGCCATGCAGCCTGAAGGTCTATCGCAGATGCCGCTGCAACAGCCACAGGCCCAGCAGCGCCGCCCGCAGATAGATCTGAACGACCCGGTCACCAAAACCATTATCGCCAGCCTGCAGAAGGATTTCCTGTTTTTCAGTGATGAAAAGTTGGCTGAAAAGCTTCATCTGCCCGTAATTCAGATACGAGAACTGCTGCAGATGAACCACCTTGAACGTAATAGAGACGGTTTTGCCAGACACTTCGGCAACCAGCTTGAAGAACTCAGCGAAGCCGATATTGCCGATATCATCGACATGATTGCCGACAAACAGGGCGAGATACCAGCCTTTGTTCTACAAGAAGAAAAATTCGCACCCGTATGGGCCGGTATTTCTGTCAAAGCCGCTCTTGAAAAACTTAAAAACAAAATTCAGAAACCGGAAGAACTGCCGGAAATGTTCAACGAACATTTCATCAGTAACGCTGGCCTCGACCAGGTTTTTCTCTGGGCTGAACGCAGCCGCTTCAGAATGATCGAACTGGCCCTGCCAGGCAAATTCAAACCCTGGCAGTTCGGCGAAACCGAACAGTGGCTCGCAAACCGCAACCTCAGTGCCTGCGCCCGTGAAGCTCTTGAATGGCTGATGAGCGAAAAACTTGGTTGCAGCCGGGGCGATCTGCCGCTGATGCTCAACCGGCAGATATGCAAAGAAAACGGCCTTGGCGCCCTTCTCGAAAAATTCGATGATTCATGTTTCCGCATGGTCAACCAGGTTTTCCCGGATGTGTTCAAGCCCTGGCAGTTTGTTGAAGAAGAACAGCTGCTGTGGTTCCAGGAAGACCGCATGGAAATCGCCGGTCAGGCAACCCGCTGGCTGATCGAAGAACGTCTTGGCATTCCGGCAGAAGATATTCCGAAGCGCATTTCCATTCGCGAATTTCACATGAACGGTCTGTCAAAACTGCTCGACCTGTTCAACCAGAACCTGTCGCAGGTCATCGAAAACGCCTACCCGAATCGTTTCAAGCCCTGGCAGTTCAACGAACAGGCCGACATCTGGAAATCTTCAGAAGCTCTCGAAACGGCACAGCAGGCGACAATATGGCTGATAGAAGACCGACTGCATCTGCCACACGATAAAGCCGCTCAGCATCTTACCCGCAGACACTTTCTCAACAACGGCCTTGGCTTTATGCTTGGCGCACTGTTCAACCACTCGCATTTTCTGGCCCTCGAAAATGCCTTGCCTGAGCTGAAGAGCAATGAAGTATTTCAGAAGGCGCTGTTCACCTACTCTCAGGAAGTGCGCGAAATCAACGCCAAATGGGAAGCCCTCGCCGAAAAAATCGCCGTGAACCACTTCGGCAAAGCCCGCTTTAAAGTCACTCTGCCGAACCTCAAAATTGCTCCGATCGTGCCTGAAAATGAGCGCATTTATATCAATGCCGCCAACCAGATCGAATACGTACCGCAGATCGTTATTCCGCGCCTCAATGCCTATGCTGACTTCAGTGACTTTTCGAACTGGGTTCCTTATTGCGACCGGCTTACTTACTGGATCCTCGGCGATGACAGAAGTGCAGGCTACACTGAACCGACACACCCTAAGGTTAAACTGGTATTCATCGATTCGCTGATCACCGGACTGCGATCTAAAGGCCTTCTCGACATGGTCGAAAAGGTGCAGCATCTGATTAATGCACATACAAGACTGCTTGATCACAGAGCCCCGGCTGCCATCAATTCATGATTACCGCGGCAATCTCGCAGCCCGGAACAATCAGAGAGCAGAATCAGGATTATCTTCTGATCGATGCAAAACTCTGCCTGGCAATTGTTGCCGATGGCAGTGGCCCGCACGGACTGCTGGCTGCAGAACTTGCTGCGCGCAGCATCTGGAGCAGAATCAACGACATCGCCCCGGTTACCGGCAGCAATGAGGTTGAATACCGTCTAAAAGAAGCTGTTGATCTGGCAAAAGCCGACCTTATGGCAGACAGCGAAACCAGATACGGATTTGAATCTGGCCCTGAGTCAGTTTCGCTTGCGGCTGTCTGGTTAAGCCGCGGGGTTCTGGCAGCATTTTCCGATGGACATTGTGCCGTAGCCAGCAGCGACAATAACTGGAAACTGCAGAAAAAAACCTGCACATCGATGCCGGTTCAACCCGGGCAAACCTTTCTTTTGTGCTCTGAAGGGTATTCGGCAGTTCTGGCGGGTCAACAGACTCAGCAGAACAGCCCGACTTTGCCAGAAGGCCAGGTCACCGCAGAAGACATGCAGACGGCGCTGGAAGCTTTCGCCGGCGAGATCGCCAGAATCTATGACGGCGATGACCGAAGTGCGGTTCTCATCAGTCTTGAAAAGCAAGATTTAACTGCCGGCGAGCCGCATGAACTCGAATTATTTGAGCATTTCAACAAAGAATACAGGTTTCCACTCTGGGCACCACTGCTGGCAGCAGCCGGGTCAGCACTGTCAGGATTCTTTGCCCTTTTCCGCATGCGGCGGCATCTGCCAAAACTGCTGGCGATACTGGGCAAAAAAGACTGATAGAAGATTAGTCCTTTGTCACATTTGAATTCAAGTGTCGTCGTTTTTTGCGTCATCCCTGCGCTCGTCCCCGGAGGGGGAAGACAGGGATCTAAGCCGGTTAAGACCAGATTCCCGCCTGTATCCTCTGGGGCATAAACGAGGGAATGACTGAAAGCCATGCAATTCCAGTGTGACAGAGGACTTAGGAGCCGAAGCTGTCCTGGTAATCTTTGATGGCGGCGTTGACTACCCTTTCAGCATGCTCTCGGCCATATGGCTTGTCGATGTGAATATCGACTTCGTGGCCGGGTATAAGCTTGTAAGTGCTGAAATAATGATAAATACGGTCAACAAGAACCGGTGGCAGTTCGCTTATATCGCCTACGTGGGCCCACATGTTGTCGGTTTCGAGAACCGCGATTATCTTGTCATCGGCCTCACCACGATCGACCATTGGCAGACCACCAACAACGCGCGCATTCAGAATGACTTCGGCGCGGGCAATCGGCCGCTCGCTGATAACACAGATGTCCAGCGGATCTTCATCGCCCTTCGATGAGCGCGGCGACAGACCACAGACCGAAGCGCCGCAAAAAGTTCTCGGAATAAAGCCATAGAGAGCCGGCGGCTGCGAAGAAGTGCGCTGCGGGCGGTCTACGCGCATATAACCGGTTTCTTTATCGATTTCGTATTTGACCAGATCGTAGGGTGTAATTTCAATATAAGCCTGCACGAGAGAAGGCGGCTGCTTGCCGACTTCAAGGCCATGCCAGGGGTGCGGGCGCCAGCGATAAAAGGGTTTCGGAAAGGGCATCGATTTAATCCTGACTTGAATTTTGCTGCAGAGCAGCATAGCATATCTTTTCGCGACAGTAAAGCCGGCAAGGCATTATTCAGGACAATCGCACCAGACTGCCCGTGTATCTTATCAGAACCAGATTCTCAACATTATTTCCGCAGAGCATAAAGGCAGACATGGCCGATATGAATTACGGCATTGAGCATCGACCGTCGCCTGGCCATTTTCAAAGGCTTCATGCCAGCCCTGCAATTGTTTGCCGTAGAGATAATAAAAGCGGCTGAACCGGTCGATAGATATAGCAGAATATCTTTTCAGGAGCGGTAAAATGAATACCACCAAAACACAGTTCAATATCGGTCTCGACGGCTCGCACAGCGCTATCGAAACTTTGAGAGCATCAAATATTTTCGCCTCGAACGTTCGTCGCAATGATGGCGCCAGCCTGCTGCGGGGTCGCTGAAACTGATGGAAATATCGACGAAGCCACCCAGTGGCATGCGCGACTTTCTGCCCGCTGAACTGGTCAGAAGACGCCATGTCATAAACACCATTCAGCAAACCTACGAAAAATACGGCTTTGTTCCGGTCGAAACCCCTTCGATAGAAAACCTCAGTACTCTGCTCGGCAAATACGGCGACGAAGGCGATCAGCTGCTGTTCCGCATTCTGCATCGCCGTGACAAACTGGCCAGGGCGCTTGAAAAAAACGAAGTCGAAGAAAAGGATCTCGGCGATCTTGGTCTGCGTTATGACCTGACCGTGCCTCTGGCGCGCCTGGTGGCCAACAACTCCGACCTGCCGAAATTTTTCAAGCGTTATCAGATTCAGCCGGTCTGGCGGGCTGACCGCCCCGGCAAAGGTCGTTTTCGCGAATTTCTGCAGTGCGACGTCGACATAACCGGCAGCAAATCTCTGCTGGCCGAAGCCGAAGTCTGCTCAGCCGTCTGCGAAGTTCTTCTGAAACTTGGTTTCAGCAATTTTGAAATTCACATAAATCACCGCCAGCTGTTGAAAAGTCTGATCAAAGCTGCCGGAATCAGTCTCGACAATGAAGGCAATGCTCTGGTTGCCGTCGACAAGCTTGATAAAATCGGCGTCGATGGCGTCGCAAAAGAGCTTGGGCAGCGCGGTATCAGCGAAGAGCAGACCCGCAGTCTGCTGGCGCTTATTCAGCGCCCCTGCGGTCTCGACGAAACCGGTGAACTGGAACGCCTAAAAGCAGGGCTGGCTGCAGACGCCGAAGCCCTGGCAGCAATTCAACAACTTGTCGAACTCAGCGCTCTGCTGAAAAGCACACCGGCCGCCGGCCACTTCAATATTGACGCCTCGCTTGCCCGCGGCCTTGGTTATTACACCGGCCCGATTTTCGAGATACGTTCGCCCGATTTCAGCGGCAGCCTTGGCGGCGGCGGGCGATACGACGGCCTGATAGGCATGTTCAAAGGCAGCGAAATACCGGCAGTCGGCTTTTCGATAGGCTTCGAACGCCTGGTTCTCGTGCTCGAAGAAAAGGGTCTGTTCGGCCAACTTGGTTGCGGCCCCGAAGTCATGATCTGCCACTTCGCCGACGTTTCTGACGCCAGGGTTCTCGAAGCGGCCAACTGCCTGCGAGAAGCCGGCGTCAAAGTTGAAATCTACCCTGAAACCCCAAAACTCGGCAAGCAGATTGCCTATGCCGAAACGGCCGGCGCGGCTTTTGCGGCCATAATCGGTGCGACCGAGGCAGAAAACTGTACCCTGTCACTGAAAAATCTGGTAACCGGCGAACAGCAGACCCTGCCCTGGAAAGAAGCCGCCGCCCACATCAAAAAAACCTGACCGAATTATTGGCAACCCGACTGATAGGCCGGGCCGCCGAACCGCTTCAGCTTTGGTTATGCGATAAGCAATAGATCAGAAGCCCGAAAAATATCTGCCAGCAGAGTTTTTCGGGCTTTTTAATTTTTATTACGGAAAGGTCTAAAGCATCGGGGGCAAACTTCCGATAGGTATTGAAGAAAAGAAATCAGGAGGCAGCAAATGAACGTCGGAAACTACAGTCAGTCGACCATTAATATCTTCAATGCCCGGCAGACCGCCAGAAATAACGAATCGAAAATCAACCTCGAAGACGAAGACCGCCGCAACCGCGATACCGCCTTTAAACGCGACGATCTCGTAAGCCAGTTCTGGAACATGACCGACTCCATGCCCCGCGCCAATCAGGTTGCCTTTGCCGCATCGATTGTTGCCAACCGCATCATGAAGCAGGGAATCACAGATGAAAACAAGTCTTTCCTGCAGAATATCAGCAATCGCTTCTCGCCAGAAGAAATCGGCAATCTCAAAAACCAGGTTCTCAATCACCCGGCGGTAAAAAACCAGAACAGCGGTGATGTCGAAACCTTTCTACAGGATTTTGACAAGTTTCTCACCAGTCAGGAAGGCGGCAACGGTGCCCCGACCCGCAAACAGCAGGTCAGCCCGCGTCTGCGCAACCCTGATGAAATTTTCTTTCAGACCACCCTCAAGCATGAGGCCACTACCAGACCAACCATCGACTTATATCGGGTGGCAGCCGCCATCTGATACTCTCTCTCCCTCTAATACGTCTTTGCTCTGTATCGCCGGTTCAACCGGCGATTTTTTTTATTCCCGAAACCGTTATCTCAGCAGCGAAAGAATACCCTGGGCGTTGCTGTTGGCCTGAGCGACCATAGCCTGGGCCGACTGCTGCATGACCTGATTGCGGGTGAATTCGATCATTTCGCTTGCGATATCGGCATCTCTGATGATCGATTCTGAAGAACTGGCGTTGGTGTGCATGTTGCGCAGGTTGCTGATGGCATATTCAAGGCGGTTCTGGTAGGCGCCGAGTTTGGCGCGTTCTGACGAAACCATGTCGATTGCCTTGTTGAGTCTGCCAAGAGCTCTTTCGGCGCCTTCGACGGTAGTCATATCGAGATTGTCGACACCAAGAGCCTTTGCGGTCATTTCTGAGAACGATACCTTCATTACTTCGGCCTGGTTGGCACCGATATGATACTGGTTATCGTTATCCTGAACGTGCATGCGAAAGTTGGTATCGCCGGTTCCGGTTTTGCTGCCTTCGGTGATCCCGAAGTAGCGCATAAAGCTGGCACCGGCAGAGGCTACCGAACCAATCGCGGTTGAAGTCACAGATTTGATGCTGACGACGCTTGACCAGGCAACCCCTTCTGAAACATTGTTGCGACCGATGCGGGTCGAAGTGAAAACCATGGCGTTATCGATCTGATCGACACGCACGGCGACACCGGCATTCTGCAGGTCGGCGTTGAACTGTGCCTGCATTTCGCTGAAACTGACCATGTCGGCAACGGTGGCAACACCGGGTTCAGCTGACATGGCGTCAGCGAGAACGATGATGGTTGAATTGATGCTGTCACCTATTTCGAGAGCAGCAACGTCGTTATTGTTGAGATCAGGGCGGAAGCGGCTGAAGCCCCACACGGTCTTTTCAGTGTTTTTGCTGCTGTCGACCGAACTGCCATAAACGCCATCTCTGAAACCAAGAACATTTGAAGGGTGTGAAAAAGAGATCGTGATGCCATTGCCGAGCGTTGCTGCCACTGAGGCCGGGCGTGCATATTCGAGTCTGATTTCGCCATCAGAGACTGAGGCGCTGAGACCCTTGATCGAAACCGGGCCGCTGGCGGTAGAAATCTGCATGTTGAAACTGCGGGCAACGCCTTCAAGAGTGCTGTAACCGCTGGCAACAATCAGATTCATAGTCTGGCCGCCGGCTTCGACAAGTATGCTTTCGGTTGCCGAGAAGTAAAGGCCCTCTTCGAGGCCGCGTGAACCGGCAATCTGGGCGGCCTGTGAATCGAATTGAATATCGATGCCGCTCAACAGACCTGAAGCGCGGTCACAGTCGATCTGAGTGGTTCTGACATTTTTTTCGCGGTCGGTGAGAGTGACTTCGACGAAGTTGTCTTTGGCGGCTCTTACAGTCGAAAAGCCGAGAGAATCGATCAGACCCTGCTGGCCGGCAAAGCTGACGCGACCCTTTTCCCCGATGAAGCCTGAGTTAACTTCGAGATAGCCACCGAGACCGGTTACAAGAGTCTGGGCTGTGGCAACGACGCCGGCAGTCGAACTGCTGATACCAAGACCTTCTTTACCGTCGACCATGGCCGTCTGAATCTGCTGCGCCAGGTTGTCAAGGGTAGTGTAGGCATCGATATAGACTTCGGCAGTGCGCGAATTGCCGTGCAGGGTCAGTGTCTGGGGTTCTTCGAGCTGAAAAACGCCGTTGGCATCGTAGAGCTGCGCGATGCTGAGCAGCATGGTGTC
>JAKQKW010000158.1 GCA_029560455.1 Candidatus Rifleibacteriota bacterium | reverse complement strand
GATCTTTACCAGAGTCGCTTCGAGTTCGGCCTCTTCTTTTTTGTCTTCGGCTTCAGAAATGCCGCTGGCGGCATAAGCTTCGTAGCCCTTCTTGAGAGTTTTGCGGCCGATCCAGCGGCCAATGCCGCGACCGATGGCCTTGCCGAGCTTACTGCCAAGATAAGCCGCAGAAACCGTGCCAAGCAGCGGAATCGCGAACGGCGTTGCGCCGGCCAGCAGCGCTATGCCCGCGGCAGCACCGAGACTGCCACCAACGAGATCACCAAAGACCGCGCCGATCGATTCAGCGCTCAAAGAAGCTTTATTAACCGATTTTATGGCATCGACAACCGCGCCAAGATCGACTTTGCGACCATGATGCAGTTTCCATTGCGCGAGAAGCTCGCCCACCGCCTTGCCAAATGTTTTTGCCGCAATATCACCGATTCGGTAGCCGATCATCGCGCCCATACCGGCCGCCACCGGCCCCCCAATCGTTGTGCCGATGACAAAACCGATACCGGCACCAAGTGCCCCGACGGCTTTGCCGGCCACGAAACCGGCAACTTTACCGGCGGCCTTGGTTATCCACCAGTCGCGCTGCTGCACCTGCTCGACCTTTTCCTGAGTTTTCAGTTTCAGTTTGTCGAACAGCGACAGTTCTGCCGCGTCGACAAATGGTGCCAGCAGCAGGCAGAGAACGAGAATCAGACTTATATTTACATACCGTCTTTGTGCTAACAGCATACAAAGCTCCATAATAAACGCTTCAGATTTCTTTCAAGTATAAGAAAACAACCCACACCCCGCAATGTACCCCGCCACAAAATTTACACACGGCCATTACTAAACAGGACAAGCGCATTAAAATGCCTGCGTCACTCATCAGAACAAGATTTCTGCCACCCGCCTTCACGAGTGCAGACTCCGCGGGAATGACACAATTAATATTCGTCATTCCGGGCGTAGACCCGGAATCCAGGAATTTAATACTATTGCCCCTGGTCGTTACTAAAAGAGTTTGCGTGCAAAGGTTTAATTGTTATACTGCCGAGGCATTTTGCAGAGAGCAGCACCCGGAGAAAAAAGATGAAAAAATTTCTCGACCGCGACAGCCTTTTCCTGAGAGTTACAGAGCGTGGCTTCAAGCCGGCACACGTGGCCGAGGTCGGTGTTTATAAACCCCAGACATCAAATATTTACGACTTTATCAAGGCTGGCATCAGAACAACTCTGGTTGAGCCCGACCCGAAGTCGATCGCCCAGATCAAAGAGCACTTCGCCGGGCTGCCAAACATCAAACTGCATGAAGTGGCAGTTTTCGACCGTGAGGGCGAAATCGAACTGATACAGCGCGAAGCTTCGACCTTCGTCAGCGAACTGAAAGACTCGCCGGCCATCTGCAATGACAGCTACCAGGCCCGCAGCGAAGACAAATTCGTCGTAAAATGTGTCACCTTCGATAAAATCGACGACGGCAGCATCGATCTGCTGAGCGTCGACGTCGAAGGCTCCGAATGGTACATTCTGAAAAACCTGCAGAGCCGACCGGCGGTCATCTCGCTCGAGACGCACGGAGCTGCCTATCTGAACCCGAATCTTGACGAGATCAACAGCTGGATGAAGAACAACGGCTACAAGGTCTGGTATAAGAACAGCTCTGATACGGTTTTTGTAAAACCTTCGATCATCGAGATAACTGCCGCCGACAAGACCGCCCTGAAGCTCGCCAACCTTTATCTCAAATTCAATCGCTTCAGAAAACGCCTGAAAAACCGCCTGACCGGCCGCTGAAACTTATATCGGCAGTTCAGCTTTTCCTGCGGGCGAGCAGGCGGTCGAGCTGGTTGGC
>JAKQKW010000381.1 GCA_029560455.1 Candidatus Rifleibacteriota bacterium | reverse complement strand
GAATCTTATTTCGGTCAATGACGACCGGCAGGTTGACTACATGGGTATCATCAACTGGAACCCGCATGTGCTGGAAAGTCTTTACCTCAAGCGGCAATTTCTCAGCGCCAATCGCAATATTATCGATCTGCAGGTCGGCGTTATTCAGGAGGTTGCAGGAATTTTTCTGCCCGAAAAGTTTCCTGACCGTAAAGCCATGGAGAAGCGGGTGCGCAGTTTTACTTCAAAACCCTGCCCATCTCGTGAATTCGTCAGTATTGGTACGCAGACTTATCTTTTAATGGGCTTTACCGGAAGATACCTGGCTAATTACCAATTGTTTGGCCTGTATCCGGTCGAAAAGGTTAAAAGCCAGATCAGTCGTGAAAAAGCGGGGCTGTTTTTTGCCGGTCTTGTATCATTGCTGATAACAGTCATTCTTGGTCAATTTCTGGCGCAGAGTTTTCTCTTTCCCCTGCAGAAGCTTTACGCCGGTGCCGATGCGATCAGATCGCGTAACTTCGCGCTGCGCCTGCCGCCTCTTGGCCGTGACGAGTTTGGCGAAATGGCTGAGATATTCAACACAACGATGGTCGACCTTGAAGAACTTCAGGTTGCCGGGGCAATTCAGGAACACCTTCTGCCACGCCAGATGCCTGATTGTGGGCATTTCAGAATTTTTGGCCGTATCGTTTCGATGGGCGAGCTTGGCGGTGACTATTTTGATTACTTCAATACATCTGAAGGTCGTTTCAGCCTGCTGATAGGTGACGTGGCCGGTCGCGGGGCCGGGGCTGCCCTGATAATGGCAATGGCCAAAGCTGCAATCATGCAGTTTTCAGATGTAGTGGAAAAACCGCAGGTTCTCGCCATGCGTCTGCATGATCTTATTCAGGCGGCCGGAAAGCGAACCCGCAAAACTATGATCATGCAGTATCTCAATCTCAACGGCATTGACGGTAAGGGGATCTACACCAACGCCGGCGGTTGGCCACCCTTGATAGTAAACCAGAATTCAGGTGAGGTTCGTGAAATTACTTTGCCGGGCCCGATGCTTGGCGCACTGAAGAACCCCAGATTTGATGCCGTAGAAATTGCTCTGCAGCCTGGCGAAGCGCTGATTTTTTACAGTGACGGGGTGATCGAGGCAACAAATGCGGCTGGCGAAATTCTCGGTCTCGCCAGGCTCAAACAGATGGTGGCGAATTGCTTCGCTGCCGACCCGCAAAGATACTTTGACAGGCTGCTTGAAGCGCATCGTGAATTTGTCGGTGCCACCCGGGCTCAGGATGACATGACACTGCTGATCGCCGTTTTTGACGATCAGCAGCATCAGGTTAAAACGGAGTCGGATCAGGCAGAGGTTGGAGCGGAAGCTGGCTGATCTTCGTTTTTGTCTGCGGGTTTTTCGCCGTCGGAATTGTCATCGCTGTCGTTACGGCTGAGGCTGAAGAAGAAACCGGTGAGCAGGAGAATGAACGAAACCGACATCAGAATGCCGGCCCAGGCGGTGCGCGACAGTGACGAGCCGTAGTCGGCGGCAACTTTTGCCCCGGTCATCACCTGCTGGCCTGTGTGCCACAGACCGGTAAGAGCGAGAACGCCGGCGTTGACGTGGTTGCAGCGGGTGAGCCAGGTTGCCACAAGACCGGCAACAAGCAGGGCATGGTTGATCAGCACCGGAGCACTGAAGTCAGGTGCTGAAACCTTGATGATGATTAGGTAGACAAGCATGATGGCGCTGTCGTAAATGTTGATGCTTTCCTGTGATTTGAAGAGGTGGCGCCAGAGGGTCTGTGCGAAAAAAGCTGCAGCCAGCAGCCAGGGCGCGATGATTGTTCCTATTGACAGGGTTGGGGCGATAAATCTGTAAGAATCGCTCATTACCGTGGCACTCATCTGCAGAGGCAGAACGACGAACGGGAAAAGCAGCAGCCAGCGCCAGAGAGTCGTTTCATCGCCGAGGTATTCGTTGGCAACTGTAGTCTTAAGATTGTTATTCCGCCAGTTTTCGACGATAAGTGGCAGATGGATCAGGGCGGCAATAAGCCAAAGCGAATAAAAGACGTATGAGCCGTCAAAATAGCCAAAGCTTTCTCTGCCGATTGAATCGACGAGATAATAGCCAACCTTGGGAGCGACCCAGATCAGGGAAAACGCCCCGGCAGCGAAGAACAGGCGCGTGTGATGTACTGTCAGGCCTAATACCTTGATAACCGCTGCCAGCTTAACTGCCGCCATCAGCATATAGACGCCGGTGGCAATACCGCCAGCTGCAGTGCTGAGACCCGAAATGCGCACCTGATAAAAAGTGAGGTCGCCGAGAAACAGCAGCACGAAGAACAGCAGAAGTTTGCCGTGCTGTGGCTGGATCTTTTTTTTCAACAGGTAAAGAGCCATAGCCACCATGATAATTTCGTAGATATTTTGAACCAGAAAGAAGCCGCTTACCGCCAGGCTTGAAACCCTTCCGGTTTCAAGCTCTGAACCGGCGAGGTAGAGACCGCCAAGCATGAGAACGACGCTCAGCAGATACAGGGGGTTGTTGTTTCTGAGCCATTGTGACAGCCCGTTTGCATTGCCGCTCATGACGTACCTCCAGAAAATAATGAATAATAAAAGGGGAAAATAATAATGATAAATTGTACAGAGCAAAGGATGTGCCAGACTTAAATCCTTTGTTGAAGAGGGCTCGGGTAAAATAGCTGCGCCTTGTCTGTCACGCATGCGGCAGTTCTGTCACACCATGCATTTTTAATCAGAAACTTTGCAAGTCGCTGCTTTTGCGGTATGCTGTCTGCATCTGCAGGTCGTTTATAGGGAATCAATGAGCGGTACCACGACAAAATTGCCAATCAGCAAACGGTGGCCACTGGCCTTCTGGTTTGGTGCCGCTTTCTGTTTTTTCATTTTTCCGGTTTTTCTGCTCGATGTTGGCCTCGAAAACATGCTGTCAACCCGAAGCGAAATGCATCGACAGACCGTTTACCGTGAGCTTGGCACAAGGCTGGAACGGTTGCTGCAGTATGCCAACAGTCGCCATTATTACAGTGCCCTGCTGAAGAAAATTTACGATTTTGCCGCCCGTCAGCCAGACCCGGTAAAATATCTCAGAATCGCCCTGCCGCATCTGAAAGCCAGAAACCCGGATGTATTCAGATTCATCGTCTGGGATCAAAAGGGCAATACCATTGAAGACCTCAGCGATGAAAAGGGTTTCAGATATATTGTTAAGACCATTTTCGATGTTCTTAAGGAAGTTGATCGCGACGTTCTCAAGAACTACCCTGGCGAACCGCAGAACCTGAGTCTGGTCGAAAAACGCCTTAATCTTTTGCGTTCGTATCTTGGCGCCTTTCTTATTCCTGACAAGCTCAATCTGCCGATGCTGCGGGGCAGC
>JAKQKW010000373.1 GCA_029560455.1 Candidatus Rifleibacteriota bacterium | reverse complement strand
GCCGCCGACGTCAATTCGGCCACCCAGGTCAACATGGGCCCGCAGGGACTTGGCAATCATCCGCTCTGGCTGAGCATCAAGGGCGAATCATTTAACCGTGAAGCTGCAGTCAGCGGTAAGTTGAACACTATGCTGCTGGTTAACTCGGGTTTTTTGAGCAAGGCTCAGGGTTCAACTCATGAATTCACAAATATCCTGCAGACCACGGCCGCCGGTAACGAAACTGATATCATGAAGGCGATGACGATTCCTGACGAAATCGTGCGCAGTCTGCCGGCAACCGGCAGTCAGAAGACGCTTGCCGCTATGATCAGAGGTCAGTTCGCTTCGGCTTTTGCAGAACCTCCGGCAATTGCCGCTCCCGAGGGCGAAACTGAAGATGCGAAAAAAGCCCGAGAAGCCCGCCATGCCGATCTTAAAACAAAACACGTAGCCAAAGCCGCTTCGGCTGTTTCGGTCATGGTGGTTGCCGATACCGACCTGCTGCAGAATGATTACTCTGTCAGAGCGGTAAACTTCTTCGGCAGCCTACTGCTGCAGCCGCTTAACGACAACCTGGCCTTTATCGCCAACTCGGTCGATCTGCTCGCCGGTTCTTCCGATCTGATCGCGGTGCGTTCGCGCAACCGTTCAAACCGCTCGTTTACCAGAGTCGAAGAGATCGAGCGCGAAGCCCAGAAAAAGTGGCAGGAAGAGGAAATCACCCTGACCCGCAAGCTCGAAGAGATTCAGAATCGTATCAATCAGCTGCAGTCACAGAAGAAAGATGGCGAACGCCTGATTTTGAGCGCTGAACAACGCGGTGAAGTCGAACGCGCCCGCGCCGAACAGTCTGAAACCATGCGTCGGCGCCGCGAAATACGCAAACTGCTGCGCCAGGATATCGAAAGCCTCGGTGCCAGGGTTACTTTCGTTAATCTTCTGCTCATGCCGATTCTTGTGATGCTTCTCGGCAGTTACATCTATTTCAGACAGAACACCAGGAGGTCAATGCTGTGAAAAACCTGAAATTATTGCTGATTGCCATTGTGCTTGTGGCTGTGGCGTTCGCGCTGCAGCATGGCAGCCGGCCTGGCGTGGCTCCTGACCCGTTTGTCGGCAAAAGCCTGGTTGAAGCTGCCGATATCGACGGTATTTCGGGTATAACTATCAGGTCTGACCAGGGCGCTTTAGAGCTGAAAAAGGTCAATGGCGTCTGGCGCCTGCCGGGTCTGCATGACATGCGCGTCGACCCGAACCGCCTCGAAGACTTCTTTCAGCGGGTCAATGCCGCCAAAATTGTTGAAAGCGTCAGCGGCAACCCGCAGCGTCACGCCGATCTTGGCGTCGCTTCGGTCGCTGCCGATGCTGCGGTCGTGAGTGGCGCCGACAGTGCCCTGATAACTCTAAAAGACGGGGCCGGCGTAACTGTCAGAGAATTGTATCTGGGCAAGGGGCGGCAGGCGAAATCGGTCGACGGCAGCCAGGGTTTTGGCAACGATGGCCAGTATTTCCGCTTCGGCGGGTCAGACCATGTCTATCTGCTGTCGAGCTTTATCTGGCTTGATAAAGACCAGAAAAACTGGCTGGGCAAAGAGCTGGTCAAAATCAGTGCCGACAAATTGAAGCAGATCGCCTGGAAATACGCAGACGGCAAGGAAGAATTCAGCCTGGCCCGCGCCGGGGCCACCGACAGTCTGGTTTTGAGCGGGCTTGCTGAAGACATGCAGACAAAACAGTCGGCCCTGCCGGCGGTGCAGAACTTCTTCGCCAACCTGACCTTCGACGATTTTATCGCGACCGACAGCCCGGAGCTGCATAAAGATCTGTCTGATCGTCTGACGCTGAATGTTGAAAGTTTCGACGGTCTGAAGCTTCAGATGCTGATCAGTTCAGGCACTGTCGAGATTCCGGGCAAAGGTAAAATGCATCTGCTGTGGCTTGGTACTGAATACGCCGGTTCTGATGCAGCGGTTCGCTCTCTTGCCGATGAACTGGCCACCAATGCGAAAAAAATGCTTTACGCTCTGCATGAGCACCGGGTTAAGCCGCTGATGCTCAGGTCTGCCGACCTCAGCGAGGCGAAGCCGAAACCGGCACCGCCTGCTGATGCTTCGGGCACTGCTGCAGTTGCCGGTGCGGCGGCTGCAGTGGCCAGCGATAAGGTCTCTGCCAGCCATATTCTTCTTGCCTACAAGGGTGCTGAACGCAGTGAGGCGACGAGAAGCGACGAAGAGGCTAAAAAACTGGCCGAAGAACTTCTTGCGCGCATTAAAAAGGGCGAAGATTTTGGCAAAATCGCCTCTGAAAACTCCGATTGCCCGAGTGGCAAGTCGGCTTCAGGTTCTCTCGGCGAGTTTGGCCGGGGCATGATGGCCAAAGAGTTCGAAGATGCCGCCTATGCGCTCGAGGTGGGCAAAATATCGGGTGTAGTGAAGAGCCCGTTCGGCTATCACATTATCCGCCGCGACAAATAATCATTTGAGTCTGCAGTCGGGGCTGTTTCGCATGCTGGCGAAGCAGCCCCGATTTTTTTTTGAATAATCCGTTTCCCGTTTTAAGGTCGTGCTATACTTGAGAAAGAAAATCAAGACTGTGTACGCTTTGAGCGAGGTGTGTGAACCGTCTGTTGCTACCTGCCTCGTTTGTTCTGCCCAGGCGCAGTCTCAGACAAAAAACGATCAGAGGTACAGAAATGGACCGGAAGCCATCGAGCAACGATGCTTCGGCTCTTAAAAGACACGGTACAGGGCAAAAGAATGCCGGGTGGCTGATTCCCTGGCTGGTTCTGGCCGTGTCATTCATTGCATCGGTCTGGGTCTGGAATCAGGTGACGACCAAAGATTTTGCCCGTGATACCGTTCAGTTCAATTTTTCCGTAGATGAATTCAGACATCGTCTGGCCGCAGTTTCGAATGGTCACGATGCGTTGCTGCGCAGTTGCGCTGCCTTGTTTGAAGCCTCATCAGAGGTAACCAGCCAGGAATGGGACTCTTTTGTTGTTTCTCTGCAGGTGCAGCGTTTTTACCCCGGGGTTTACGCGATTGGTTTCGCTCAGTTCATGAGCGGCGAAAGCACGCCTGGCGACACAGAAACCCCGACTGTCTCGTCATCACCAGTTAAGATTATTCCCGCGGGAAAAAGAGACAGGTATCTGCCTGTGATTATGGTTTCGCCGCAAAACAGCCAGATAGACCGGGGCATCGGTTTTGATCTTCTATCCGACCCGGTGCGGCGTCAGGCGGTCGAAGAGGCGGCAAGAACAGGCAGCTCCGCAATTTCAGGCCGGATAAATCTGATCGAGAGTGCCGCGCTGGCTGAGATAAAAACCGGGTTTCTCAGAGTTTTTCCGGTTTTCAGAAAAGTTCACGCAAAAAAAAATGCAGCGATGGGCCGGCAGTTGTCAGGAATGGTGATCAGCCCGGTTTGCCTTGTTGAATACGTTCGCTCGGTTCTTGGTGATTATAAGGAAGAGATCGGCGTGCAGCTCTTTGATGGCGAATTGGAAAGCGCCGAGACAATGGTGTGCGATTCAACTGGCCTTGGCAAGGATATTTGCCGACGCTCGCGTTTTATCGCAACGGCTACGGTTGATATTTGTGGCAGGTTTCTGTATGCCAGATTTTTTTCATTGCCCTCTTACGAGGAATCGCTGCGGCGTTTTGATTCTGCCTTCGTGCTGGTCAGCAGTTTCATTCTCAGTATTGTTCTCTCTATTTTCGCATTCGCTCTCTATGGGCGGCAACAGGCTCTGAATGAACTCGCCGATTCGATGCACGGCATGATGCTGCTGTCGCGTGCCATCGAAAACAGTGCAAATATGGTTGTCATCACCAATGCCGATGGAATTATCGAGTATGTCAACAGCTCATTCTGTAAAAGCAGCGGTTACAGCCGCGATGAGGTGATCGGTCAGAATCCGAGAATTGTCAACTCACGGGTGCATTCATCTGAGTATTACCACGATATGTGGCAGACGATTCTGAGCGGAAAAAGCTGGACCGGCCGTTTCTGCAACCGACGCAAGACAGGCGAACTTTACTGGGAATCGGTCAACATTTCGCCGGTTATCGATGCCGAAGGCCAGATTGCCCATTTTATAGCGGTAAAAGAGGATATTACCGAGAGCCTGAACACCCAGAAGGCCCTCGAAGAGACAAAAAAAGCTGCCGAAGCGGCGAATATTGCCAAGAGTCAGTTTCTTGCCAACATGAGTCATGAGATAAGAACGCCAATGAATGCGGTAATCGGCTACTCACATCTGGCTCTGAAGTCGGGCATGCCTGACAAGATGCACGATTATCTCAACAAAATTCTTGTTTCCGGCAACAAGGTGCTTGAGCTGATCAATGACATTCTTGATTTTTCAAAGATAGAGGCAGGCAAACTCAATATCGAAAACACCAGCTTTGTTCTCGACGAGGTGATGAGCGATCTCGCCAACGTCGTTTCGACAGGTGGCAACGGCAAGGAAATCTATTTCTTTTTTATGATTCCACCGGATATCCCTGAAAATCTTGTCGGTGATCCGCATCGGCTGGGCCAGATTTTGACCAACCTGGTTTCAAATGCATTCAAGTTTACTGAGCGTGGTGAGATCGAGGTCAGAGTGGCGCTGCTCGAAAAAATCGAGGCACAGGTCAAACTTGAATTTTCGGTGCGCGATACCGGCATCGGTCTTTCACCGGAACAGCAGAAGCGCATTTTCGAAGACTTTTCGCAGGCTGATGGCTCTACAACGCGCAAATACGGAGGTACCGGGCTTGGTCTGAGCATTTCGCGCAAGCTGGCAAATGCCATGGGTGGCCAGCTCGAAGTTGAATCAGAGCCTGGCCGCGGCAGCCGTTTCTTTTTCTCGGCCTGGTTCGGAGTTGAAACGGTGAAGGCTCAGCCGGTTTCAGAGGTTCTCGGTGGGCGAAAATTCATAATCACCGACAGCCGGGTGCTGCCATGGCGTGGTCTGATGGCGCATCTGGAAATGTCTTCTGCTTCGGTCAGGCTCGTGCCTTCGGGCCGCGAACTGCTTGAAACATTGAAAAAACAGCCGGAAGAACAGGTCTGTGACCTGGTTTTCATATATATCAAACTGCCTGATATGGATGGCGTCGAACTGGCCCGCATTATTCGCACTGACCCGGCTCTGAAAAAGCGCCCGGCGGTCGTACTGGTCGCTCACCGTGAAGAGTTTTCGGCGCTCTGCAATGACAAAACCATTCGCAGCACCATTGCCGATGACGTGATCATGGCTCCAATAACACCGTCTGACATGATGAACACGGTGATCGGCATTTTTGCCCCGGTACTGCGCCGGCAGGGTATGAAGCATTTTGAAGAGCATGACTGGAAAAACCAGCTTTACGGCGTCAGAGTTCTGCTTGCCGAAGACAACCTGATCAACCAGGAAATTGCACTGGAGCTCCTGCAGCAGGCCGGTTGTTCGGTGCGCATCGCCAGTGATGGCTGTCAGGCGGTCGAAGAGATCATGGCCGCCGATGTTCCGTGGGATATTGTTCTGATGGATGTGCAGATGCCCCACATGGATGGTCTCGATGCGACCCGCATGATCAGAGCTGATTCAAGATTTGCCGAACTGCCGATCGTCGCCATGACCGCCCATGCAATGAGTGATGCCCGCGACCGCTGTCTGCAGTTAGGCATGAATGCACATATCGTCAAGCCAATCAATCCTGAAGATCTTTTTCAGACGATCAGGCGCTTTTGTCGCCCGGATCAGCAGATTCCGAAGACGCAGCCGGTCAAAATTCTGACCGCTGAAAGCAGCCCGGAAAATTTCAGGGTTGATGGCCTCGATGTCGTTTCGGGCATGCGCCGTGTCATGGGCAACTTTTCGCTTTACGTCAAGCTGCTGCGCCGGTTTGTCGAAGAGCAGGCCAATGTTTCGGCCAGAATTGCCCAGCTGCTCGAACAGGGGGATACAACCCGGGCAGCTCAGCTCGTGCATGCGGTCAAGGGCGTTTCGGGCAATCTTGGGGCAACTGAGGTGTTTACGCAGGCTCAGGCTCTCGAACGCTGTATCAAGGAGGCGCGCCCGGCCGCTCAGATTGAAACCGAAGTGAAGAATTTCTCAGCAAGGCTCAGCTCACTCATTTCGGCTCTCAGGGTATCGCTGCCGGCAGAACAACCGGTTAGCGGCGAGTTTGACGGACAGGCACCGCTGCAGATTTCCCAAAAATTGAATAAAGAATTGCCGATTCTGATAAAACTTCTTAAACAAAGCAGCGTTGAGCTGATAGAATGTTACAAGAATCTCAGTGAAGAATTGCGATCTGTCTGCAGTCTCGACGAATTCACGCTTCTGGAAAAGGCCATCAGAACCGGCGAATTCGATCAGGCCGTCGAGCCCCTGACAAAACTGGCTGCCCGGCTGCAAATCGACACCGAGACTGACAAATAATCGCGGGAAAATAAATATGGAAAACCAGACGAAACCCAGAATACTTGTTGTAGATGACATCATCGATAATATCGAGATTCTTGGCAGCATTCTGCGGCCCGAATATGAGGTGACCATGGCAATGAACGGCCAGAAGGCACTGCAGCTGGCCGGCGGCCCGAACCCGCCAGACCTGATTCTGCTGGATATCGTCATGCCCGAAATTGATGGCAGCGAGGTCTGCCGGCGCCTAAAAGAAAGCCCGCAGACTGCCAGGATTCCGGTCATTTTTGTTTCGGCCCGTGACGAAGAGATCGATGAGGTGAACGGTTTCGCGCTCGGGGCGGTAGACTACATCGTCAAACCGGTCAGTCCTGCCATAGTCAGAGCCCGTGTTAAAACGCATCTGAGCCTGACTTCAGCAATGCGTCAGCTCGAAAAACAGAACTGCATTCTCCAGGAAAACATCAGACTGCGCGAAGATATCGAGCGCATCGCCCGTCATGATCTCAAGGGTCCGATGACCGTTTTTATGAATGCGCCCGATATGCTGATGTCGGCCGGGCCTCTCAACCAGGCGCAGCAGAACATTCTCAATCTGCAGATCAGAACCACCCGCCGTCTGATGGAAATGATTCACCATTCGCTCGATCTATACAAGATGGAACAGGGAACCTACGAACTCAAACCGGAAGGTGTCGATATTCTCAGAGTTCTGCGCGAGGTGTTGCGCGAATGCTCCGGGCTGGCTTCGAGTCGCGATGTCGTCTGCGAGATTCTTGTAGATGGGCATGAACCGAAGGACGGAGAGGTGTTCGAAATGAACGGTGAAGAATTGCTGTTCTCTTCGATCTTCTCGAATCTGGTGAAAAATGCTATTGAGGCATCTCCTGATGGTGGGCTGGTAAAAGTCAGTCTCAGTCATGGTGCCGAAGCAACGGTGAAGATTCACAACCTTGGCTGTATTCCAGAAAAGATCCGCGACAGATTTTTCGAACGTTACGTTACTTTCGGAAAAGACCGCGGCTCGGGCCTCGGCACCTATTCTGCCAGAATCATGGCAGCGACGCTTGGCGGCAATCTGTCATTCATTTCGAGCGAAAATGATGGAACCACGCTGGTTTTTACTCTAAGGTCTTCAGGAGAAACTCATGAAAATTCTTGTGGTTGAAGACGAAGAAGTCACCAGAGAGTTCATGGTTATGGCCATTGAAGGCCTTGGCCACGAAACTCAGGCTGCCGCTGACGGCAAGGCCGGTCTGCAGGCGTTCAACGCTTTCAAGCCCGACATCGTTTTTGCCGACATTCAGATGCCGGTTATGAACGGTCTGGAAATGCTCGAAAAGCTGCGTAAGATCGATAACGATGCTCTCGTTATTATAAATACCACTCTCGATACCCCCGAATACACCCTGAAAGCGCTGCGGCTCAAGGCTAATGATTATCTGATAAAACCTGCTCTGATGAAAGATCTGCAGGAAATCATCAACAAGTATGGAGATATTCTGAAACATCGCACTCTGCATCGTGAGGTGCTTGGCTGCATTTCGCGTCGCGAACTGAGTATGGAAATCACTAATCGCCTCGATCTGCTGAGCAAGATTGTCGATCGCCTGCTTCTCGAAACCGAGTCGGCGCTTGAGCCCAAAGATCGCCTTGGTATAAGGCTCGGGCTGATGGAGATTCTCATAAACGCCATTGAACACGGTAATCTTGGCATTGGTTATCACGAAAAAAGTCTGGCGATCGAGCGTGGCCCGAACGGTCTTGAACAGGTTATCGAAGAGCGTATGCATTCAGAGCCCTATCGCGACCGTAAAGTGCAGATCGAGTTCAGACTGAACCGTGAGCGCTGTGAATGGCTGGTCACAGATCAGGGTGAAGGTTTTGATTTTAACAATCTGCCCGACCCAAATGACCCGGAAAACCTTATCAAATGCCATGGACGCGGTATCATGCTTGCCCGCCTGCAGTTCGATGAATGTACTTTTCTTGGCTGTGGCAATCAGGTGCGCATGGTAAAACGCCTGATCTAGTCAGGCGGGTTGCGATCTTCGGGTTGTTTCTGCCCGGCGGCTTTGCCGGGTTTGCGGTCGAATTTTCTGAAAAGTTTTACGACTGTGCGGCCCAGTTCATCCAGACGGGTAAAGTTTTCCATCAACGGTTCGAGGAACGAGGGGCTGGCCATGTCGAATTCGCGGTTTTCGTCGACACCTATCTGCATCGGGTAGATGAGAATAAAATTGTTACTGGTAAAATAGCGGTTCAGGTAGTAAGGGATTTTTTCCATGCCCGGGTTATGTGAAAGACCGCTGCGGCGGCTCATGACAATGATAAGGTTGTCATCAGCCCTTATGTCTCTGGCGAGTATGAGAAAGTCGCTCCAGTCTTCGAAAATATTGAATTCAGCCTCGATCGGAAACTTGCGGTTGATTTCACGCAGATATTCACAGGTGCGTTCTGAACCATAAAAAACAAGTTTTGAACCTGTGTTGCGGCCTATATTCCAGATTTTTGACACCCAGAACGGGAAACCGACTTCGCGTTCGGCCTGGTCAGGCACGATGACAATATCGCGTTTTACCGTTGACAGAGGCTGTCTTGGCCGATAAATCATTGTTGTGACGTTGCAGCTGTTGAGAATGCCTTCGGTGAGGTGCCCGAGAAAAGTATCGCTCAGACTCTTCTGGTGATGCAGGCCGAGAATCAGGTCAGTGATGCGGTAATGCCTGGCGATGCCGTTGATGGCATTGATCACGCTGTGGTCATAGCGCAGCAGACGTTTAAGCTTGTTATCAGTAGCGCTTGCCGCTTTTTTGGCCGCGTCAAGAATCGCCTGCGCTTCCTTTTCGTCGAGTTCTTCTGAACTTGTCTGGTTAATAACGGTCAAGGCATAGAGACTGCTTTGGCTTTGCCGCGATTTTACGGTAACGCTGAGGTTAACCAGTTCCGTGGCGTTTTCGATATTGCCAACCGGAATAAGAATGCGCTCTTCATGCCCGGTTTCATGATGTTCACTGCCAAGTTGACGCTTCAAGGCCAGACTTTCGGCTCCTCTCTGGGCCGCCAGCGATGCAATGGTGCAGGTAACCAGAATCATCAGAATCGTACCGTTGAGAATACTGTCGTCGAGAAGCCTTATTGGCAAGCCTTCTGGCGTATACCCGGTGATGACGTTGTAACCAACCAGAACTGCAGCCAGGGTGGCGGCCGCCTGCGCATTGCTGAGACCAAAGATCAACCGGCGCTGGTCATCTGAGTAGTGGAAGGTTTTCTGGGTCAGCCAGGCCGCCAGATATTTGGCGATAGTAGCGACAACCGTCATGGTGACCGCTACATTCAAAGTGTGAAAATCTCTGAAAAAGGCACGATAGTCGATCAGCATGCCGACCCCGATCAGAAAGAATGGTATGAAAAGCGCATTTCCGACAAATTCGATGCGGTTCATCAGTGCTGATACCCGAGGAATCAGGCGATTCAGCGCCAGACCGGCGAGAAAAGCCCCGATGATCGGTTCAACACCGGCAAGTTCGACAAGAAACGATGCCAGAAACACCATCGCAAGAACGAAATTGAACTGCGCGATGCTCTGGTCAAAGCGCTTAAAAAACCAGCGCCCGACGAGCGGGAATAAAAAAAGAATCACGGCACTGACTGCGGCCAGCGACAGGCCGATGCGCAGCCAGAACCCTTCGGTAATCGTGCCGCTGGTGACTCCGACGACGGCTGCCAGAACCAGCAGGGCAAGAGTGTCGGTGATCATTGTGCCGCCAATGGTGATCACGACCGCCTGATTACGGATAACGCCAAAGCTGCTGACAATCGGGTAGGCAATCAAAGTGTGTGAGGCAAACATGCTTGCCAGAAGGGCAGATGATAAAAGCGGCATCTGCAGCCAGTAATGCCCGGCAAGTATGCCGAGAAACATTGGTATCGAGAAGGTGTAAAGGCCAAAAATCAGGCTGCGCCTGCTGTTTTTCTTGAAGTCGGCAATCTCGATTTCGAGCCCGGCGAGAAACATGATATACAGAAGCCCGACCGTGCCGAACAGTACAATGGCGCTGTCGCGGTGCAGCAGGTTTAGCCCGTGCGGGCCGACCGCAGCACCGGCTATGATCATGCCTATCAGGTGCGGAATTCTCAGGCGGTTAAGCAGCAGTGGCGTCAAAAGAATAATGAAGAGAAGAATGGCAAAAATCAGCACCGGGTCAGTGATTGGGAGTGCCAGCTCTTTCAATTTCTTTCCTCTTATTCTGTCGGTATCGCTTTTTACCTGGGTTGTCTGTAGTAATATCCTGATTTTATCGCCGCTTTGTCAAGCAGTTTTGCAGCAGATTTGCCGCTGCCCTGCAGATTTGTTATACTGCCCGCAGTCTTAAATCGCCCGAAAATCTGTCTGAAAGAGGGTAATAAGCCTGACCAGTCATAGTTTCAAGACACTGTTGTTTGTGATTCTGCCTCTGCTGCTCGCTCTTTTAGGCAACAATCTGACTGTGATCAGACAGCTCGACCTGCATTATATCGATGGTCTGATTCCGGCTCTGGCTCGCGGTATCGCCGCCGATACCGCTGTTATTGCCCTGTGCTGGCTGATATTGCCATTGTCTGCCGGTCGGCGCTTCGGCCCGCCTCTTTTTGCAGTGACTCTAACGACGGCACTGTTTCTGCTGATTGCTGACTCGATCTGCTTTTTCTTTTCTCTGGCCCGCCTCAATACCGGGATTCTGCACGATATCAATATTTATGCCATTAAAGCAGTTCTGACTGCCGGAGATGTTGTAATTCTGCTGCTGCTGATTTGTCTGCTGATTGTTTTTGCATTGTCTTCTTATATTCTGGCGAATGGTTTTGCTGCCGACGGCACCGAACAGCGTCGTCGCCAGCTCAGACTGACTTTGATCATAATTCTGTGTGGCGCCGCTGCTCAGATGATACCGCTGCGGCTCGACGAGCCAACGGCAGCCCCACTCTGGACCGGAGAACTGGCGCAGCTTAACAAAAATTCATTTCTGCAGAACCTCGGCAGTGGCATTTTCGTTAATATCTGGAACGCCAGACCAGGCGCACCGTCAGCCGTCTGGCAACAGCTTTCAGAGAAAAACGTCGCTGAACTGCGCAGCATGGGCCTTATGCAAATGCCCCTGGCTGAAGCACCACCACCCGAAAAACCATTTAAAAGGGTTGTTATACTGGTGCACGAATCGCTGGCACTCGATTATTTTCACTCGGTCAATTCTGCGATTCCTGCTGCCGCTTCAGATTTTCTCGACCTGTTGATGCAGAAATACCCGTCGGCAAAAGATTTTCGTAATTCTTCCTACCCGACTCTGCAGGGGCTGATCACGCTTCTCTGCTCAAAAGTGCCGCCTGACTACCATCTGATTCAGAAAACCGGCTCGCAAAGTCTTTTTCAGCTGATGCACCAGCAGCATGGAACGCAGGGTATTCTGATAACCGGCAACAGCCGATTTTATGGCGGTGAGAACGTCATTTTCAAAAATATTCTCGGCGTCGACGAATACATTTCGTATGAGGATCTCGCACATGAATACCCGGAACCGCCGGTGAACGACTGGGGGTTTCATGACGACGTCGTTTACGACAAGACTCTGAAGATCATGCAGCAGAAACGTGACGGCAGTTACCTGCTGCTCGCCAAAACCATCGACATGCACCAGCCGCCTTCATACTGCGGTCTGCCTTCTGACAAGCTGCCGCCTGAAGTTGCCGCGCACCCGAGCCAGGTGGTGCGCTCGATTTACTGGACCAACCATTGTCTCAAAGAGTTTTTTACCACAGTTGCCGAAAAAGGGTTGCTCGATGACGAAACTCTGATTATCGTGACTGCCGACCATTACCCGATGCCAAACTACGGCCACAGCGACCTGGTTGGCGGCGAATACTATCTCTACAGCCGTCTGCCGTTGATTTTTGTGGCAGAGCGGTCATGGCAGACTTCAGGAAAAGTGCTCGACCAGCTCTGCTGCCAGCTCGACTTTGCGCCGGCGCTCTGCCGGCTGACCGACACCCGGCCGGCCGTTTCCTTCATGGGTTACGATCTTTTCCTGCCGGTGCCGGTACCCAGAGCGCTTGGCTTCTACAACAATGTTTTCAACCTGGAAACCGCATCGGGGGCAGTAAATTTTCCGATCAACCTTGCGCCCGGAGAATACCCGGCAATTGCGCGCTGGATCAACAATACATTTGCCCCGGTTTCTGAATAAGCTGACTGACAGACTTACTTGAGGCGCTTTTTGTCGTTTTTGTAAATACCGGTGAAAGCTTCAATAATTTTGCGCCGGCCGACCAGAAAAAACCCGAACACCATCGGAAAAGCGATGTTCATGATTACTGCGAACGCCATGCCGAAGATCAGGGGTTCTGAAATCAGGGCGCCGATGCTCATGAAGCCGGCGAACAGATAGATCAGGAACGCTGCCGTTGGTGCTATGCCCTCGTTCATCTCTTCCTTGAACAACAGGCAGACCCGGTAATAGGTCGAGGCGAGGGTTATGGCGATGATGGTCCAGAAAAAGCCCATGCTTGGCCCGACTGCGATCATGCTGGTGAGAAAATACAGGGTCAGTATTACCCGGATAGGGCCGCCCAGCATTGGTATTTCCCTGAACCAGCCGGTTTGCAGACTGCTGTCTGCAGCTGCCTTTCTTCTGACAGGCATACCACTGGGTGTAAAGACCTGTACCGGGCTGGCTGATTCGGTGTCGATGTGCCATTCGAGCATCGGCAGAAGCCTGATGTGATTGTGTCTTTCAACAACCTGAATCTGGCTCAGCATCTGACCGAATGGTTTGCGGCAGTCTTCCGGAATTTCTTTACCCCAGGCTTTTTCGAGCAGGTATTCCCAGAACGCCATGAAGAACTGTTTGATCGGCATCTGGCTGTGCCTCAGGTGCTCAAATACGAGAGCAGGTATTTTTGTGAATGAACTGACCAGTTCTTCTTTAAGGGTTTCGGCTTTTTTCGTGTCCTGTTCAATTTCGAGCTTAAGCAGTACTTTTTCAACCATTTTTATCTGCAGAATGACAATGGCGTCGCCGATAGAAAGCTGCACACACTCGGGGTTGCAGGCGAAGAACATGCCCATCGACAGCAGTCGCAGATCTCTGGGTTCGAGTCTGGTTTCGAGCTGCATGCCATCGTAGGTTTCTCCCAGTTTGCATCTGGCTTCAAGCACTTTTGCGTCGTCATTGAAAAGACGGCCGAGTTCGAAAAGATTGCTGAGCAGACTGCCCTGTTCAGTAATGGCCAGACCG
>JAKQKW010000333.1 GCA_029560455.1 Candidatus Rifleibacteriota bacterium | reverse complement strand
TGCTTTTTTCGGCAATTATCGAGACTGATTGGGGCTGGCGCTGCAGCCGGTCGATTTCATCGACATAAAAAATTTCGTGCTGATAAAGATGGTCAAGCAAAGCCTGCTGCGGGTTCATCGTTTCGCTTTATGCGCCGGCCTTCGTTTTTCATGAGGTTTTTCATGAGGTTTTTCACGAGGTTTGTCATGCGGCTTTTTCGTGGCGTGCCTGTCATCGCGGTCGTGCCCTTTTCTGGCCGGGGCGCCGGGTGATTTCTGACCGCCACCTCTGCCTGAAGATGGCCGGTTCTGAATTCTGCTGCGGCCTTCGAGTCTTTCAGACTGGTTTTTAACGACTTTAACCGGTTTGCCATCAAAATCGAGGCCGGTATGAAACATGGCCGAGCCGATGCTGCCTGGGGTCGGAGTGAATTCCTGTATCTGTTCGTGGGCAAGATGCAGTTCTCTGATGACATCGGCAAGAACCTTGTCGGCATTTTCACTGCCCGGAAAAGCGGTCATCAGATAAGGCACGAGAAATAGCCTTTCGCCGGCCCGGGCGCACGAATCATAAAAGCGGCGGGCAAACCCGGCAAAATCAGAATTTTCGCCTTTGCGCATCAGGTGCAGAACCTTTTTGTCAAAATGTTCCGGCGCGACTTTAAGCTGACCAGAAACATGGTTGAAGACAATATATTCAAAAATCGCCCATTCTTCGGGTCTGATAAGGTCATAGCGCAGGCCCGAACCGAGAAACACACGGCGGATGCCGGGCACCTGACTCGCAGCTTTCAGCAGATCGGCCAAGGGCTTCAGAGTGGTCGCCACGTTGCGGCAGACCACCGGATGCGTGCACTGGTTACGTTCACAGCCACCGATGCGGCATTCCCAGCCATACATATTTACCGCCGGGCCGCCGATATCAGGAACGATGCCCTTGAAGTCAGGATGCTTCGAGAATTCTGCAAGTTCGGCAAGAATATCGGCCTGAGTGCGCGAACGTATGGTTCGCCCCTGATGAATGGCGAGGGCGCAGAAACTGCAGGCGCCGACACAGCCACGGTGCGACTGAACCGAGAACTGCACCGGCTCGAGGCCCGGGATCGGCTTTTCATAAAGAGGGTGTGAGCGGCGGTTAAACTGCAGATCGCTCATAATTTCGGTTTCGCGCCGATAATCTTCGGCAACCGGCGGAAAACAGATGGTATCGCCCTTCGGGTGCTGCTGCACCAGAATTCTGGCGCCGGGCCGCACAGAAGTGTCGAGAATTTTCGACATTTCCATGAAGGCGCGGGGGTTCTGTCGGCATTCTTCAACTGAAGGCAGCAAAATATGCTCAGAAGGCAGCCATTCGTTCCAGCTGCCGCTCTTAACCCTGATGGCGGTCTGTGAAATCTGCGGAACTGCGGGCTGACGACCGGCTTTATACCAGTCGACCACCTTTTCAATCACCGGCTCGGCCATGCCATAGACAAGAATGTCAGCGGGTGCATCGACGAGCACCGGGTCACGCAGGCGGTCTTCCCAGAAATCGTAATGGGCAAAGCGGCGCAGCGAAGCCTCGATGCCGCCAATTACCAGACCGCAGTCGCGAAAAAGCTGGCGCACCTTCTGAACATAGATCTGTAAGGCTCTTTTAGGGCGAAGGCCGGGCTCGCCGTCAGGAGAAAGACGATCTCGGCCGCGTGGCATGCGGCTGGCGGTATAATTGGCAACCATGCTGTCCATGGCGCCCGGAACGATTGCGAAAAACAGCGAGGGCTTTCCCCAGGCGAGAAAATCTTCGTCTTTTGTCCAGTCGGGCTGGGCGATAACCGCCACTTTCAGGCCGCATCTCTGCAGCAGGCGTGTGACAACTGCGGTCGGAAAAGACGGGTGATCGACATAAGCGTCACCGGAAACTACTATTACGTCGTAACGGGTCTGCTGGTTTTCGCCGGCAGGCTGGTAGCGCCGGCCTCTGAAAGCCAGAGCGGGGTAAGGAAACCAGGGCATGCTTGCCTCCGATAGTTACCAGGTTGTGGGCGGCACCAGAACCTGAATACAGGAAAATCTGGCCTTGTCGACGACATACAGGGGCGCCACCAGGTATTTTCCGTTCAGAACGATGGTCGATGAAGAACCGCCGTCGAGAAAAATGGCATCGCGGACTTTGGCAAAAGCCGGTTCTTTAACAAAAGTGCGGGCAACCATGTGAAAGTTGTGACCGGTTTCAAATACGAGAAAATAGAGATTTCTGTCTGAATCCTGGGCTATTACTGTTTTACGGCTGGTCTGATCTTCTTTGCGAAATCTGAACCTTTGCCGTTCATAGGCTTCCATGTGAACATCTTCGCGGTTTCTGAGAATCCAGCCGCCGCCGCCGATGAGGTTGTCGATAACCGAATCGAAAACGGTCGAAGCATTGAACCAGGCTTTCGAGCGGTTGTACGGGTCGAAAAGCTCGTGCGCCTTCATGCTGGTTTCGCCGAGATACCAGTATTGCCTTTTTTTGGCGCCGCGAAATGTCGAAAGAAAGCTGCGCGAAAGAATGCCGGGTATCTGCAAAACCCCCGGCGGCAGGCGAGTTTCCGAGATCAACTGGCCAAGAACCCCGCGGGGCGAATAGAAGGCGCCGTTTACCGAGGCAACGAGAACTTCAACTTCTCCGTTAGCCTTCATTTCCTCATCGGTTCTTTTGTAGGTATCAAGCAGTCCAACGTCTTCGAGCCAGGTATGAACCCTGAGCTCGAGTTTGCCCTGCTTGAGTTTAAGCCCGCGATACCCCTTGCCCTCGACAATTTCAAGGCCATCAGGAAGTTTGCCAAATTCAGAAGCTGGCAGTGGTGGCGTCATCTGGCTGAACAGCTTGCGCACTTCGCCCTTCAATTCACGGGGCAATTCGAAAGCTGCGACAGTAACAGGCACAAACACAGCGATCAACAGTAGAAACTTCAGACAGGCTCGTGGCATAGACGGCAGGTTTCCCTTTTAATGCTATAATTACTGGAATACGTCAGACAGGTCTGACACATCGACAGCGAAGTAGGTGTTAGTTTCGTCGGTGCCATTCTGCGCAGCAAAACCGACTCTGACAATCAACGGCAGGCGTTTGAAGAGAAGAATCTGGCTTCTCAGCTCGATACCACGGTCGGCATAAAGGTGAAAGCGCCCCTGATTGTTAACATCGCCGGTTTCCCAGAACAGCTCGGCAACCATGAACTCATTATATACCCAGCTGAGAAATTTTGGAAACCTGAAATTCACCGGTTTTCCGAGATGCAGAGCAAAGGCGCGCAAGCGATCGCCTGATTTGAAGGCCGCGTCGAAGCCGCGCATAAAATCGGTTCCGCCAAGACTCAGGTCATCAGGCCGTCTGATATTGTTTTCCTTGTCGTCTTCGGCGAGCCAGGTACGGGCCGTGAAAACCATGTTTCTGAACGGAATATACTCTGTCCA
>JAKQKW010000329.1 GCA_029560455.1 Candidatus Rifleibacteriota bacterium | reverse complement strand
GTGCTTTACAAAGATTTTTTAATGGGCTATATAGGCGGTAACAGCTCGAATTGCCAGAGATTAATGGCTTTTTCATCAAAACACAGATTAAGGAATGAATATGAAAAAGATCGTCGAATGTGTTCCCAATTTTTCTGAAGGCCGTGACCAGTCGATTATCGACGCTATTTCGGCAGCGATCCGCAGTGTTAAAGGCGTTACTCTGCTCGACGTCGACCCCGGAAAATCAACCAACCGCACGGTTTACACCTTCGTCGGCGATCCCGAAACTATTATCGAAGGCGCACTGGCTGCGGCCAGAGTTGCCAAAGAGCTCATCGATATGACAGTGCAGACTGGAGAGCACCCGCGCATGGGCGCGATGGATGTTTGCCCGTTTGTTCCGGTAGCTAACGTCAGCATGGAAGAATGCGTCGAAATCTCGAAAAAATTCGCAGAGCGCGCGGCTGCCGAGCTTGAAGTGCCGTTCTACCTCTACGAATATTCACAGGATAAAGAATATCGCAAAAAACTTCCGCAGATCCGCAAGGGCGAGTATGAAGCGTTGCCTGAAAAAATCATGCAACCTGAATGGAAGCCTGATTACGGCCCGGCGAAATTCGTGCCGCGCTGGGGCGCAACGGTAACCGGCGCCCGCTTCTTTCTGGTTGCCTACAATGTAAATATTCTCGGCACCAGCAATCAGGCGCACCGCATCGCTCTCGACCTGCGCGAAGCCGGCCGTGGCCCGAACGAGCCCGGCCGTTTCAAAGAGCTCAAGGGGCTTGGCTGGTATGTAGATGAATACAACATGGCGCAATGTTCGTACAACCTCAACAATTTCAACATCACTGCGCCGCACGAAGTTTTTGAAGCGACAAAAGAAGAAGCTGCCAAAATTGGCGTCGGAGTTGCCGGTTCTGAGCTGGTCGGGCTGATTCCGCTCGAAGCCATGCTCAAAGCTGCTGAGTTTTACATTCAGCGCGAAAACCTCTTTATTCTTGACGAAGATCAGAAAATCAAGCTGGTAATCGATCGCCTCGGCCTCAATTCGGTTTCGCAGTTCAAGCCGGCCGAGCGCATAATCGAATATATTATCCGCGAAGAGCCCAACGAACCGCTGGCCAATATGAGCACGCGCAAGTTTATCGAAGCAGTCAACGCGCGAACTTCGGCTCCTGGCGGCGGCAGTGCCTCGGCAGCAATTGCGGCTATTGGCGCCGGTCTCGGTGCGATGGTCGCCAAGCTGACCTATGGCGTGCGCAAATTCGAGCATCTCGAAGGTCAGCTGCGCAAGATCATTCCAGGTTTGCATGAAACGGCTATCGGTTTGATTCCGATGATCGATGCTGATACCAATGCCTTCAACGACTATGTCGAAGCCATGCGTCTGCCACAGGGCAACGATGCAGAAAAAAAACATCGCGCCGAGCAGATGGAACTTGGCCTCAAAAAAGCGATTGAAGTTCCTCTGCAGACAATGCGCATCGGCGACAAGGCCTGGGAAAATATGCTGGAAGCCGCAAAAATCGGTAATATCGCATCTAAATCAGACGTTCAGGTTGGTGCCCGGGCTCTTGAAGTAGGCATCTGGGGCGCTTATCAAAATGTCATGATCAACGTCGGCGGCATCAAGGACAGTAAATTCGTCAGCGAAAAAACTGGTGAAGCCGCCAAACTCAAAGACCGCGCCACAAAATTCTGCGCCGAAATTCTCGAAGTTCTCGACAACCGCAAGCACTAGGGTTGCAGCTGTTTGAGGATGGCGAGATGGCTGTTTATGCCGCTGATTTTCATCTGGAACTTCAGACCCCAGTAATGAAAGAGGTTGAGCAGCATGAGAATGGCCAGGCAGACTATCGTGGTGACGAAAAGCCGTTTTTTTGGGTTTTCGGTAAGGCTTTTTGGCGGAAATAATGTGTTCAGCCGCAATATTAGAATTGTCATGATCGATACTATGGCAAAAATTGCCAGTTCGAATCTGGTCTGACGGCTGGCCATGTCGGCGATTACCTGGGGCAGCCTGAGTCCTTCGGCGCCGAGTTTGCTGATCAGCCCGAAAGTCATTGACAGCTCATCCTGGGTGATCTGATGAATGATAATGGCGCCGATGGCAAAGAACCAGGCGTAGACCGTCTGTGGTGGTGCCTTTTCGATTTTGCCGAGGCGGTTGAGTTGCTGGTTGTTCCAGGTCAGCCAGAGGCCCATCAGGGTTGGCAGAACCATGAGTCGGGTATTACCCCAGGCCAGCGAGCTGATGAAACCCATGGAAAGGGCGGTTTTCTGAATGCTGGTGCGCGTCTTTTCGTGCGAAAGCAGTGTAACAGCTGAAATTATCAGAAAAAACAGCGACAGCAATCTTTTATGTCCCGGGTCGGCAAGCAGCAGCAGTGCGACGCCGAGGCCAAGAAAGAACGCGAGCAGTATCAGGTCGCGTTTCGGGTCAGGCTTTTCGAGGTCTTCTTTCTGCATCAAATCTGCGAACTCTTGTTCATCAGAGGTTGGCGGCATGATGTCGAGCGTTTTAAGGCGAACTGTCGCGTATCTTGAGTGCTGGGCTATCGGCAGCAGTTCGGTGAGATTCGAGGGGCGCAGAATTCGAAGCAGATATACGCCGGAATCCTGCAAAGCAATGCTGTTGCTTTTAATCATTTCGGCAATATGGCTTTCAGCAAGTCTTGGCGCATACTTATGCAGCCCCTTTACAGCATTGGCGCGAATGCGGTTGTCAGAAGAAGTTGCGAAATCAATAAGTTTGTCTTCGAGTTCGGGCCGGTCGTATTCGCAGAGCGATTCGAGGGCATTAGCGACGATTCGCGGGTCTTCGTTGTCGAGAAAATCTTCGAGCACATCGGGTATGCGGGGGTCGTCGATTCTACTGATGCAGCGAACAAGGTAAGAAACCTTGTATTCGTCTTTTTCTTCGAGAAGATATTCGAGAAGGGGCGTCGCGAGCGACCTGTCGCCGCTTTCGGTAAGTCTTTCCATGGCCTCAAAGACAACGTAGCGACTGCCCAGGCGCATTTTGTGCAGCAAAATCTGCTGCGTTGTCAGCTGTTCGCCCTCTTTCAGCTCAAGTTTGAAAGCTTTTTCTTCCTGCGAAGCTGACTCGATTTCGGGAAAGCACTCGAATAAATGATTGCGCGCTTTGCGGGCAAAATAGCGCACCTGTGTGTCGTGATGCACTACCGATTCGACGATCATGGGCATCAGCTGCCTGGCGAAATCGAGGTTCAACGAACTCTGCTGGCACAAAAAATCGAGGGCAAGCAGCTTTTCGTCGGCTCTTTCTGACTTGAGTGAGCCGACAAGAATTTCCTGCCAGTTCTGTGGTATTGAATTAGTGCTGCTCATAATTTTAGCTGGCCTTAAAGTATACCTTATCAGTCAGAAAATTGCGAAACAAATTGCGGCCGCGACTCAACGGCGGTATGCTTTGTGTTATCATAGCGCGGTGCAGCAACGCTGCCAATTCATGCGAAGGTGCCCGAAATGAATCAGAATCCGCTTGTATCGGCAAAAAACATTCTCGATATAGAAATCAAAGCTTTACAGAAAGCCTCAGAAAATCTTGGTGATGAGCTGGTAAAAGCTGTCGACCTGATATTGACCAGTCCGGGTCGCATTATCGTCAGCGGAATGGGCAAATCAGGCCTGGTCGGCAAAAAGATATCTTCTACCCTGTCGAGTACCGGCACGGCTTCGTTTTTTCTGCACCCGGCCGAGGCTCTACATGGTGATCTGGGAATGATAAGAGAGCGTGATATCGCTCTGCTTCTCTCCAATTCTGGTGAAACCGAAGAAATGGTGCGGCTGATTCCGTTTCTGCGCCGGGTTGGCGCCGGTATTATCGCAATGGTCGGCAACACCGATTCGACCATGGCACGCATGTCTGATGTCGTCATCAATGCAAGTGTTGAGCGTGAAGCCTGCCCGATGAATCTGGCGCCGACCAGTTCGACAACCGTGGCTATGGCTCTGGGCGACGCCCTTGCCGGCGCTCTGGTTGAGGCACGTGGTTTTAAAGAAAAAGATTTTGCCCGGCTGCATCCGTCTGGCAGCCTTGGTCGCCGTTTTCTTATCGTTCGTGATTTGATGCACGCCGGCGCCGCGGTGCCAAAAGTATCGCCAGAAACCATTTTGCGCGATGCCATTGTAAAAATGTCGCGCGGCGGTTTTGGTGCGCTGGTCGTCTGCTCGGTTGATGAACGCCTGCTCGGGGTCTTTACCGACGGTGACCTGCGTCGTTTCTTCGAGCGCAGCGACAGCTGCAATCTCGATGTGCCGATAAGCAAGGTCATGACTGCCAACCCACGCCACACTTTTCCCGATCGCCTGGCCATGGAAGCGCTCAAAAGCATGGAAGACAAGTCAATTACCTCATTGCCGGTTGTCGAGAACGACAAAGTCGTCGGCTTTCTGCATCTGCACGATATTCTGCGTGCCCGCCTCGTCTGACCGGTGTTGTTGCCTTCGGTAAGATTTTTGTAACCAGGCGCCGGGGTGTGACAAGTTATAGTCAGGTTACCGGCGAGGTGAGTATGAATTCAAGAACTGGATTTGAGAGCCGAAACGGGCTTGGAATCATCGAGGTTCTGCTCGGCATGGTGCTGTTGTCGATCTGTCTGCTGCCATTGCTGCACCACCTGACTGCTACCGGCCCGCTGATTCGCGAAGCCGCTGTTAAAGACGCTGCTGCAACCATAAATACCAGCTTTCTTGAGACTTACAGGAGCCAGCCTTATCAGCGGCTTAAGGTGTTGGCCGGCAATTCTGAGCTTACTGTGCCGGCGGCTTTGAGGGCTCAGTTGAGCACGAAGCTCGCGATTGTCGAGCTGGTTCCCGACCGGCTGATAAGCATTACCGTGACTACCTCATTCATTGATTCTTCGCTGATGACTCAGTCTCTGGCCACGCTGGTCGCCAATCACCATCCGGTCAGCGGAGTCATGCAATGAAGCGCAAAGGCTTTACACTGACGGAAATCGCGGTCGCCGCCGCCCTGCTGGTGGCGTTGCTGCTCGTGCTGACACAGCTGTTTACTCTGGCGTCAACCTACATGAATTTTGGCATGACAAAGCTTGACCAGACGTCAAGTTTGCGTCTTGCCGTCGAAATGCTCAAAAACGACACAAGAGAAGCTGGTTCTGATATTACCGTTACAGATGCCGGCAGCACTCTTCGTATCGGCAGTTTTGCCACGGCAGCCGGTTTGCCGGTCTATGATAAAGATGGCATGCCTAAGCACGGAGAGTATGTCGAATACCGTTATCAGGCGGCAGACAAAGCCTCGGTTCCGGGCATTCTTTATCGTAACGGGCGGGCACTGCTGAATGATGTAATGAAGGTAGAATTTGAGTTGAACCGCGATACAATCAACGATGCGCAACTGGTAAGGGTGATTGCGCGCATCGAGCAGCATTCACAGAAGGGCGAACCGGTTAAAACCGTACTTCATCTGGCACCCCGGCATCTGGCAAGCTGGGTCAGAGACCCGTTCTGGGCTTCTGTCAGCAATGATCGCCGTTTTAAATATCAGTTCGGGACTGAGCCATGAAAGCAGCTGTATCATCGAATCGCAAGGCGCAGACCCTGGTGACTGTTATAATGGGATTGTCGGTGATTGTGCTGATTTTTATTTTTATGTTTTATAACCGTTATCGCGAATCTGCCTGGCTTTTAAAACATTCGCAGGATAACGAAGAAGCATTCTTTGCAGCTGAAGGCGCAATAGAAGAGGCTGTCTTTCGACTGCGCCAGGGCGCCAATGTCGCCGGTTCGCCGTTTTATGACTTTCTGCGTGCAGGTGGTGCCGAAAAACTTGCTGTCGATCTGGCTCATACCCAGAATCTGCTGGTTTCGACCTTTGCCGACAGATTCAAAAAGATTGCTGCTCAGCTCGAAGTTGTCGAGCTCAGGCCGATTGCGAATGATCTGGTTGCTGACTCTGCTGACCGTATTGGCCATATTCGTATTTCGGCACAGGCTGCAATTGGCGCCGGAACCGCAAATGTGTCGGCAGTTTTCCAGATAAGAATTCTTGATATGGCTATTCCTGAGCCGCTGCGAAATTACGACATTGTCTTCAACCTCGATGAATCAATGATTGGTGCCATCTGGCAGAAAGACGGTTCTGTCGAAATAGAGCGCCTGACCCGCAGCGAAGTCATAACTGTAAGCAGAGACTGGCGCTACAGCCTGCTCGAAAACGGGCATACTGTTGAAGCAACCGGTATTCCATTCGCTTCTGGCCGGGTCTGTCAGCAGTTTTCGAGCTGGCAGCAGATGATCGACTATCTCACCTGGGGCGATCAGGGCCTGTGCTTTTATGGTGACGTGATTTCTGCCGACCGGAATTCACTCAAATTGTCGAACGTCGATCTGCGCGGCTTTGGTCGTATATATTCAGTCAGAGCACCGATAAATCTTGATGGCATCAAAACAGATGCAGATTCGCAACTGCTGTTCAGTATTCTGCAGAAGGGCGATATCGGCCTGAACCGACTGTTTGATACTGAAAAGACGAAACTGTCGTTCATGATTCCGCATGGTCGCCTTAAAATCAGCAAAGACAGCGGATTCAAAGGCTTTGCTTATCTACTGGGTGAGCACGTATCAGAGAGTCGGCAGAGTTTCTTGCCTGACCCCGCTTTAAAAACGCGCCGGACAATGGTCGTTATCAGCGGTCAGACAATGCTCTGGCAACACGGCAGATAATTACAGCGAAAATCAGTAGAGATGGAATCAGTGCTGCCTTTTGAGTTGCTGCAAAGATAGTGGGCGCTCCAGCGAACTGTTTACAATTTATTGAACGAGGCGTAAGGTGTTGATATCAGTGGCAGGCGAGAGATGAATTATAGATCTGAAACCAATGATGTTGCAGCCGATGCTCTTCTGGTCAAAAAGATTCTGGCCGGGCACAGAGACGCTTTTGCCGATATCGTAAGGCGCTATCAGAACCGGATCTATGGTATGGCACTTCATTACACCCGCAATATCGAAGAAGCGCGCGACCTGACGCAGGATGCACTGGTAGCGGTCTATAATAGCCTTGCCCGCTTCGATCAGACGCGTTCGCTGACCAACTGGGTGTTGAAAATAGCGGTCTATCATTGTTATCAGTATCTGCGCAAGAGTCGCAGGCCGGCAAAAGTTCTCGACCTGCCGGCTGAATTTCCTGATCCGCTAGATGTTCAGGTCAGGGCAGAACAGCGCGAAAAAGTGCTCAAAGCTTTTGACGCGCTCGGCGATGATCTCAAGATGGCGGTCTGGCTGCATTATTTTCTCGAGCGCAGCTGTAAAGAAATAGCCGAAATTCTCGAGATTTCGCTCGAACTGGTTAAGGTAAGGCTTTTCAGAGCCAGAAAAATACTTGGCGAAAATCTTGGTTCGATCGAGCCTGATAAATGATTTTTTTTGTAACCTTTTCTGGTAATGAGCGAAATACTTTATAGACAGTGGTTGTGAGCTCAAGTTAAATAAACGAGCATTGAATTTTGTCGCGAGGCCTGAAGACGGGTTTGCTTTTTCGTAAGCTTGTGAGCGAAGCGAATCGCTGGAGAAAAAGCATCCCGGCTGATGGCCGAAGCTTTTGTAGAAGTTGGATTTGATCTGGATTAAGGTGAAACATGGAATACAAACCGGGCGAAAGCGAACTGTT
>JAKQKW010000326.1 GCA_029560455.1 Candidatus Rifleibacteriota bacterium | reverse complement strand
ACACCGGCAAAATTGCGACGGGCAATGGCCGCAATGGGGAAACCAGAAACTGTCGTTGGCAAGCTCTGTCGGGAGTTAGGCATAACTCGCCAAACCCTATACCGACATGTGGACCCAAAAGGCGAGCTGAGAAATGATGGGAAACTGCTTCTGGAGAGGACTGGCAAAAAATCAAAATGAGCTTAACCGAGTTTTCTGTTCCGTTGCTCCCTAAACCCCTATACCAAGAAAAACCCGATTTTTCAGACTCATCATAATCCTCCCTGCTTTAATGCAATATAATTTAAATGTTAAGCGGAGCAACGATACTTTTGCAACTCAAAAAACTGCATGCAATTATCTCTGTTATCTAACAATTAGAAAGTTTGGGAAGGTTTACTGTCGGATTAAAACGCTTTTTCCCTGAGGATTGCAGGCTTTTTCTGAGCACAGAAAGCCAGGCAATAACAATTACGTTTCCTTATATCTAAGATCTTGTATTCAGCGGGCGAGGAGGGTTAGCCAGATGGCTGAGGTGATGATGAAATGGAAGAGCCAGGGGATCAGCAGGCCGTCGGTTTCTCGGGCGGCGCGGCCGAGGAAGAGGCCGATGCCGACGTAGATGACCAGCTTGACCAGCTCGGGAAAAATCTCGGCGAAGGTAAATGATTCGATAAAGCCGTAGTGAATCACCGAGAAAAATATCGCCTGCAAGACATTGGCGGGGCCGGGCGGCAGAACCAGCTCGAATACCGGCTGCAGCAGACCGCGAAACAGCAGCTCCTCGACGAGTGAATTGGCGGCGCCGCCCGCGAGTTTGGCGCCGTAGGCCAGGCTGTGCCCGGCGGTCCAGCCGCCGACACCTTTGGTTACCAGAAAACCGACAGTGACCAGCATGAAATAAAAGAAAATGCGAACGACGACCTTGCTCCAGGACATCAGCTGCTTTTCGCCAAGAATGCCGGTTTCTGCCGATGGGTCACCGGGTCCAAGTCGATGCCGCCAGCCCGTTTTGAGCCGATTCGCCATGATGAGCGCGAGCAGCGCGATCGGAAGCAGCTGCAGACTGCGGTTGCCGGCGTATGAAATCAGTTCGCGCCAGAAGGCGGCGGC
>JAKQKW010000320.1 GCA_029560455.1 Candidatus Rifleibacteriota bacterium | reverse complement strand
GGCAAGGTATTGACCATGATCATAGGCGGCGGAACGGTATAAGGGTTAATCGTGGATATTTTAAAAGCAAAATGGTATGTCATCCATACCAACTCCGGTTCAGAATACAAGGTTAAAAAGAACCTCGAAAACCGTATCGAGCTTCTCGGTAAAAAGGACAGCATCTTTCAGGTGATGGTTCCCGAGGAAAGCGCCGAACGGGTGCAGGACGGCGAGCGCGTTACCCAGACCCGCAAAATCTATCCTGGTTATGTTCTGGTTCAGATGGATATGGACGACGACACCTGGACGGTTGTAAAAAACACTCCTGGTGTGACCGGTTTTGTCGGGCTCGGCAGCAAACCGACCCCCCTGCATGACAAAGAAGTGCAGACCGTTCTTCGTGCTGCCGGCATCGGACCGCAACGCTCTGCTGCCATGACCCCGATCGGTTTTACCGAAGGTCAGACAGTCAAGATTATCGATGGCCCGTTCACCGACTTTATTGGCGTTATCAAAGAAATCAATCAGGAAAAGCGCAAGGCCAAAGTTCTCGTGTTCATATTCGGCCGCGACACTGCTATCGAAGTTGATCTCATTCAGCTCGAAGAAGCCTGATAAAAGTAGAATAAGTTCTCAGAAGGAGTTCAAAAGTTATGGCCAAGAAATTAGTAGCTGTTGTTAAATTGCAGATTCCGGCTGGTAAAGCAAATCCGGCCCCCCCGGTTGGTCCCGCTCTTGGCCAGCATGGTGTTAACATCATGGACTTCTGTAAGAATTTCAACCATCGGACTCAAAAAGAAGGCGATTCGATCATTCCGGTAGAAATTTCAATTTTCGCCGACAGATCTTACACCTTCATCACCAAGACTCCGCCGGTTGCATTCCTGCTGAAGAAAGCCGCTGGCATTCCAAAGGGCAACCAGACCCCAGGTCGCACCAAGGTTGGCAAAGTGACCATGGCCCAGGTCAAGGAAATCGCTGAAAAGAAGATGCCAGACCTGACTGCCGCTTCTCTTGAAGCCGCGATGAACGTGGTCAAGGGAACTGCCCGCAGCATGGGCATGGAAGTTGTAGACTGACTGATTGCCCGGCCCGTCTATGGCCGGTTGACCTCTAAAGAAAGGAGGAAGCACAAATATGCCGAAACACTCCAAAAGGTTCAGAAATCTTAGCAAAGATCTCGAACACCTCAAGGTTTATTCTGTTGACGAGGCTATCGAAAAAATTAAGAAAACCGCTACCGCCAAGTTCGATGAATCCATCGATATCGCGATCCGCACCGGACTCGATCCGAAATACGCTGATCAGCAACTGCGCGGAAGCTGCGTTCTCCCGCACGGCACCGGTAAAACTACCCGTGTTGTCGTATTCGCAGCCGGTCAGAAAGCAGAAGAAGCCAGAAGCGCTGGAGCAGACTTCGTAGGTGCCGAAGACCTCGTCACCAAGATCGAAGGAGGCTGGGTTGATTTTGATGCCGCCGTCGCCACACCCGACATGATGAGATTCGTCGGTAAGCTCGGTAGAATTCTTGGTCCCCGTAACCTGATGCCCAACCCCAAAGTTGGAACAGTCACTCAGGACGTGGCCAAGGTAATTACCGAACTCAAGGCCGGTAAGGTTCAGTACCGCGTTGAAAAAGCCGGTATCATCCACTCGACCCTCGGGAAAGCTTCATTTGACGCCAAAAAGCTCAAAGACAACTTTCTCGCCTTCTTCCAGGCTATCAACAAAGCCAAACCGTCTGGTGCCAAGGGCACCTATATCAAGTCGGCAACCGTCAGCTCAACCATGGGCCCCGGTTTCCTGGTTGATGTGAATGAAGCAAGAGTAGAATCAGAAAAGACCGCTTCCTGATTCTGAACTGGTCGAAGACCGCAGGTTTTATTGTAATTGGCTTAACAGCCTCCCTGCCGAGACTGGAAAACAGTACGATTACTTATCGAACCGTTTCCGGTTAAGGCGCCGGAAACGGTTCTTTTATTCCTCAAAAGGAGGTGAAAACATTGAAAGATATTTCTCACAAGGAAGCTTACGTAAAAGAATTTGCAGAAAAGCTCGCCAAGTCGCAGGTTGTCGTTCTCGCCAACTGTGAAGGCGTTCAGGTTTCTGATATGACTGCGTTGCGCAAGGCTGTGCGTGAAACCGGTTCTGAGCTGCGTGTCGTTAAAAACACACTGCTGTGCCGCGCTCTGCACAACACCCCGATGAAAGAGCTTGAAGCTCACATGAAGGGTTCTACCGCCGTGACCTTTGGTTACAAAGATCCCATTGCGCCGGTAAAAGCACTGTTCGAATTCGCCGACAAGGCCAAGAAGTTCACGTTTAAAGCTGGTTATATGGATGGTCAGACCCTTAATGTCAATCAGCTGACCGCTCTTTCCAGGATTCCCGGCCGCAAAGAACTGTATGGTATGCTGGCTTCTGCCGTTCAGGGCCCGATCCGCAAGTTTGCCGGTGTTCTCGACGCTCTCCGCGAAAAGAGAGAAAAGGCCACCGCCGCCGCTGCCTGATTTTAATGTCTGCGGGGCATGGTGCCCGGCAGTATGAATTTGTCAAAGACTTATCAAGGAGTTATTAAAATGACTAAAGAACAGATTCTCGAGAGCATCGAAAAGATGACCGTTCTCGAACTTTCCGAACTCGTAAAAGCCATCGAAGAAAAATTCGATGTAACTGCTAACGCCCCCGTTATGATGGCTGCCGGCCCGGCCGCTGCCGTAGCTGAAAAAGAAGAATTTGACGTCGTTATCGAAAGCAA
>JAKQKW010000151.1 GCA_029560455.1 Candidatus Rifleibacteriota bacterium | reverse complement strand
GTCTTCATCGCCGAGAATATCGCTGAGGATCTTGTAATTGTCGCCCTCTTTGATAAGGCCCATGGCAATACCGGCCACCGGAGCTTTAATCGGAACACCGGCATCCATCAGAGCCATGCTGCCTGAGCAGACCGAGGCCATTGATGAAGAACCGTTGCTCGACATGATTTCGCTGACGACACGAATGGTATAGGGGAAATCTGCGGGCACGACCTGTTTCAGAGCTCTTTCGGCCAGGGCGCCATGGCCGATTTCGCGTCGGCCTGGGCCGCGCATCGGTTTGGTTTCACCGGTCGAGAAGGGCGGGAAATTGTAGTGCAGCAGGAATTTCTTCTTGTATTCATCGTCGAGACCGTCGATGACCTGAGAATCACCGCTGGCGCCGAGGGTAACGATGCCGAGTGACTGGGTCTGGCCGCGGTTGAACAGTGAAGAACCGTGGGTGCGGGGCAGGAAACCAACGGCGCAGCTGATCGGGCGAACGTCGGTAAGTTTTCTACCGTCGATGCGGCGGCTGTCTTCGAGAATCATGCGGCGCATTTCGGTGTAGATAGCGTTTTCAAGCAGGCGCTTGGCGGCGTCTTTCTTGGTCGGCGCAACTTCTTCACCGAGGCGGGCAACGAGCATCTCTTTGAGTTTGACGTCGATCTGGCGGAACTTTTCGACACGCTCGGTTTTTTCGGCAGTGCTCAAAGTATCTTTGATATCAGCGGCGAGACCGTTGATGATCGCTTCGACTTCGGGCTCAGGAGCCGGGGTCGGCACAGCGGTCTTCGGTTTGCCGGCCTTCGCAGCCAGTTCTTTCTGGGCGGCGGCCAGTTTCTTGATGTTGTCGTGCGCGAAACCAAGAGCTTCGAGCAGTTCTTCTTCAGAAACTTCGGCAGAACCTGATTCAACCATGGTGATGGCTTTTTCGGTACCGGCCACGACCATTTCGATTGTTGAATGTTCGAGCTGAGCGGGTGACGGGTTAAGAACGAGTTTACCGTCTACCTTGCCGACTCTGACGCAGGCTACTGCATCAACGAGCGGAATCTCGGAAACCATCAGCGCGGCACTGGCGGCATTCATGGCCAGAATATCGACCTGATTGACCTTGTCGTATGACAGAACATAGGTCACCAGCTGGATATCGTTGTGATAGTGTTCAGGAAACATTGGTCTGATCGGGCGATCGATCAGGCGGCTGGTAAGAATTTCTTTGGTGGTGGCGCGACCTTCGCGCTTGAAGAAACCACCGGGAATTTTACCGGCAGCGTAGGTTTTTTCTGAGTAGTCAACGGTGAGCGGCAGGAAGTCTGTTCCTTCTTTTGGCTCTTTGCTGGCGACGACGGCGGCAAAAACCACTGAGTCGCCACAGCGGACCACGGCGGCCCCGGATGCCTGACCGGCGAGTGCGCCGGTTTCAAAGGTTACAGTCTGTGACTGCAGGTCACAAGCTACGATTTCAAATTTCTGCATTACTTCCCCTTAGCGGCGCAGGCCGAGTTTCTGAATGAGAGAGAGATAACGTTCGTTGTTTTTGTTCTTCAGATAGGCCAGATGGCGTTTGCGGGCGCCGATCATCTTGAGCAGACCGCGTCTTGAGTGGTGATCCTTCGGGTTTTTTTCGAAGTGGGCAGAAAGATTGTTGATTCTTTCGGTGAGCAGGGCGACCTGAACTTCAGGTGAGCCGGTGTCTTTGTCAGACAGTTTGTAAGTTTCGATAACCTTGGTTTTTGCGTCTTTGGTAACAGACATGGCAAATCTCCTTATAATTAGTTGCAGGACCAAGAATTGCCTGCGTTGAGGTACAACCCTAGTCGAGCATACGGCGCTAATTGTAACACATTTCCGCCGGCAAAGCAAAAGATAAAAAGCCCCGGCAAAAAAATCTAATTGTTGACATTTATTGAGCAAATGCGGTATTTTGGGCCCGGCTCAACGGAAATGTGCTGTTGAATGCCTTTCAGTCTGCGACGCCATACTGCAGACCCGCTGCCAGGCAGCTTTAACCAACAAAGAGGAACGCGCATGGAAAATGTTTTAATTGAACGCATGACCTATGGAATCGATTCACTCGGGCATACAGAAGACGGCAAGGTGGTCTTTGTACCCTACGGTGCACCGGGCGATCGACTCGACATAAAAATCACCGAAGATAAAACTGATTACCGTCGCGGCGAAATCGAAAATATTGTTGAAGAATCAGGTAAAAGGCGCAAGTCGCCATGCCCCAACTTTCCGGAATGCGGCGGCTGCCACTGGCTGCACATTCTGCCGGAAACCCAGCGCCACGAGAAGGAAGAAGCACTGCGCTTCATTCTCAAGCCCCTGCAGCCGGAACACATCTACCCGATGGAACCTCTGCCGATGACCGGCTACCGCAACAAAATGGAATTAAAAGTCGCTATCAACGGCGACCAGGTAATTCTCGGCAACTATAAATACCGTTCGCACGACGTCGTTTCAATGAAGGGCTGCATCGTTCAGTGCCGACCCAACCTCGAAGTTTACGACCGGCTCGAAGAACATCTCAACCGCCCCGAGAACCGTGAGCTCGCCGAGAATATCAATACTGTTATCATCAGAACCCTGTCACCTCAGCAACACTGCGCTTTTCATCTCAAAGGTGCGCCGGGGCAGAAAACACTTGAAAGCATGCAGGCCTTTTTCGATCAGACCGATAGTCTGAGCCGGCTCGAAGCCCATTCAGAAATGGGAAATCATCTCACCCTGGTTCGCGAAAAGGAACCATTCTCTTTTATGGGCCGCAACTGGAGAATATCACCAAATTCCTTTTTCCAGAACAATCTCGAAGGAGCCGAAGCGATTCTTCATACTCTGATGTCGATCTACCAGGCTTCACAGCACAAGGGGAAGTTTATCGACCTTTACTGCGGCTGCGGCACCCAGACCTTTCTGCTCGAAAATCTCTTTGAAGAAGTACACGGCGTCGAGTGCAACATTTCCTCATACCAGGATGCCCTCGCCTACCAGAAAACGCGCACCTCATCAAAAAGCCGCTTTCTCTGCCGCAAGGCTGAAACCATTTTCAACACTCCGATCACCAAGGGCGTCATCGCCGCCCTGCACATGAACCCACCCCGCACCGGCATTTCGCATCGGGTGTTGCGCGGGCTTTCGGGAATCAAACCGCGGCTGATTACCTACCTGTCATGTAACCCGATGACCTTCAGGCGTGATGCCAAGGCGATCAAGCAGATGGGCTACAAACTCGACAGCGTTTATTCATTCGATCTTTTCCCGGGCACTTTCCACATGGAAACCCTGAGCGTATTCGTCCGAGGTCAGTAAAAAAGTGAACCAGTCAGCGTCAGGCGATAATCTCAACCGGATTCTCATCATTGAAGACGAACCGGACATCAGCGATTATCTCCAGGAAACCCTGACCCTTTCAGGCTACGAGGTCTGCCAGGCCTTTGACGGTCTCGACGGCCTCGAAAAAATCAGACAGTTCAAGCCAAACCTTCTGCTGCTCGACATCATGATGCCCAAGCTCAACGGGCTCGAAGTCTGCCGGCGTATTCGCGCCGATGCCGACATGCGCACCCTGAGAGTCGTTTTTATCACTGCCAAGGGCAGTCTTGAAGAAAAACTCGAAGGTTTTGAAGCCGGCGCCAACGACTTCATCGTCAAACCGTTCTCGAGCAGCGAACTTCTGGCACGTATTGAAGCGCACCTGCGCATCGACAATCTCGCCCGCGACCTCGAAATTTCTGAAAGGCGCTATCGTCAGCTCATCGAGAACTCACCCGACGGAATCATGCTGTTTTCAGATCAGTCGAAGCTGGTTTTCGTCAACTCGCGCTTCAGCACTCTTGTGCCGGTAAAAGATATCGCGATCGAACCGGGGATGAGCATCAAATCCCTGAGTGCCACCTCCCCGATTTTCGGCGAAATCGGGCGCCTGACCGCCAAAGTCTACGAAACAAGACTGATTGTCACCCGCACCATGATTACCGGTTTTCCGCGCGGATTTCCGTCAGTTCTTGAAATCCGCGGCATACCAACCGAACTTTCTGATGCACGTAAGCCACTGGTTCAGGTCGTGCTGCGCGACGTCACCGAAAAACACAACATGGAAAAGGTTCTCGCCAGAACCGAAAAAATCAATGCGCTCGGCATTCTGACAGCCGGCATCGCTCATGAGATAAACAACCCGCTCACCGGCATCTCAAATGCTGTTCAGATTCTGCAGAAAGCCGGCCCTGACGAAACCAAGCGCCGCGAAATTTTCGACCTGATCCTGACCAACATCAGCCGCATAACCCGCATCATCGATGACCTGCGGGTTTTCTCGCGCCAGGAACGCTTTGAAGGCAACCATTTTGATCTCGTGCCGCTGATCGAAGAAACACTCAAGCTTCTTCGCTACCAGAGAGAAAATGACAAAATCGAGATTCAGTTTCTGCATGCCAACCCGGGCTGCAGCCTGCGCGGCAGCAAAAACCAGTTTCAACAGCTTCTGGTTAACCTGCTGCTGAATTCTTCGCAGGCAATCACCGGCGCCGGGCAGATTACAGTTGAACTGGCCAAGATTGAAACGCCGGTTCCCTCGGCGGTCATCAAGGTGAGCGATTCTGGTTGCGGCATTCCTGAAGACCAGCTCGACCAGATTTTCGACCCGTTTTTTACCACCAAACGTGACTGGCACGGCACCGGCCTTGGCCTGGCCGTATCACATCGTATCGTTCAGCTGTTCAAGGGTACAATAATGGTCACCAGCAAGGTCGGCGAAGGAACAACCTTCACCATCACCCTCCCCCTGGAAACCCAGGAAGAAACGCCGGGAATCAGAAAAACCTGACGCCGCGCGCCGCACACTTGTCGAGCAGCTCGACAAACTGTTCCTGCGACAATCCCGTCTGACCGAGACGATCGACATGCTTGCCGTAATCGCCATGATAATCACTGCCGCCGGTGGAAATCCAGTTATGACTTTCCACAACTGCCCGAAATTTGCGCACATCACTGTTCGAATGCTCTGAATAGTAGGTTTCAATCCCATCCCACGGCATGTTCTGAATTTTATCCCAGACTCGGTCCCAGTCGGGGATCAGCCCGGGATGAGCCAGAACTGCAATACCGCCGGCTGCGTGAATTATCTCGATGCCCATTTCGGGCTCGACATGATCTTTGGGCACATAAGCCGGGCGACCGCGCAGCAGATATTTGTCAAATGCTTCCTGAAAGTCTTTTACGTAACCCTTTGCCTCAAGATATCTCGCAAGATGAGGGCGACCGAGAACCTTGTCCGGCGAATCGGCAAAGCTCTGAGCCAGTTCGGTCATGTCGAACCCCTGCTGTCGAAGCAGATCAAGAATCTTGAGAGCGCGGGTATAGCGTGACTTTTTCTGAGCCTCGAGAAGATCGATCAATGCAGGCGACTCTGGGTTTACAAACAGACCCAGCACATGCACCGATGAATCTCGGCCTTCCCAGCCGCACGAAAGCTCGATACCCGGCACCACGCGCACACCATGGCGAACGCCGGCAGCAACCCCGGCCCTAACCCCGTCGATGCTGTCATGGTCGGTAATGCCAATTACCCCCAGACCGATACCGCTCGCCTTTTCAATCAGCTGCTCCGGAGTGAGCATACCATCCGAAGCGGTGCTGTGTGTGTGCAGATCGGCATAAACTGTCTTTGTTTTTTTCAAGGTCCGGTCCTTTCGCGGTCAGGCAGATTGGCTGTTTTAAGGCATTTTAAACCATCAGCAGCAAAACTTCCAGTGCTTTGACATTTGGTGACAAATACCTCTATAATTCGCTTACCCATTTACTGGGAGGTAAACATGAACATGAAAAAAACCAACGTTGGGCTTCTGATACTTTTCCTGCTGGTCATCTCGAGCAGTCTGTCCGCTTCGCCGCGCAACATGCTGCCCAGATTCCCCGAGCTGATTATCGAAAAAGGTCTTTCCGAAAACTTTCAGGTAACCAGCTGTGACGCCCGTGTCAAAGTCTACGGCAGCGATGCCGAGTCTTCTCTGAAGGTCGCCATCAAGAATCAGGGGAAAAATGCCGTCGACAGTTCGGTAAAATTCCGGATTCTCTACCCGACCTCAGAGAATCAGGTCAAAGTAAGCGTCAACGGCAAAAACATCGGTTACCGCCGTGATAAATCAAGACATGCGTTTACGCTTCAGCCCGATGAAAGCATTGTCTTTGAGCTGAACGCTAAAATCTCTGTTAATTACAGCATCGACAGCGTTCGCAAGGCTTTGCGTGAACAGGAAAGAGAAGAAACCGACAAAAAACGCGGCTTTCTGCTCGACGACTTCACCCGCCTCTTTGAACGCGAAAAATACGGGCGCCGCTTTATGGTTGGCCCGCTGGTATCCAAATGGGGCGTCTTTCCGGTTGACTTTGCCGCAGTAACCGTCGAAGTTGAAGTGCCAGAAGAATTCGCCCTTGTCAGCGAAAATGCCGCAACCTGGCAGGAAACCCGCAACCGCGGTGGCCGCGTTTTTAAATCAACCGCCAGCGAAGGCTTTGCTTCAGCGGTCTTTTTGCCAGAATCAGAAAAAGAAGAATTCATTCAGACCCAGAAAATTCTCACCTCTGAAAAATTCATGCACTGATCAAGTCTAGTGGTCTGTCAAAGTTGAATCTGTAATTTTATCGTCATTCCCGCGAAGCCTGCACTCGCGAAGGCGGGTGGCGGGAATCTTATTCTCAAAAGCTTAGATCCCCGCTTGCGCGGGAATGACGTAGAGTTAGTCGATTTTACATAGTCAAATGTGACAAAGAACTAGTTTCTGCTCAGACCTGGCTTGAGAAGGACCAGAAGCAGCAGCATCTGCGTCAGATAGGCGGCGGCGGCGGCGTAGCCGATTCCGGGCACACCAAAAGCATTTACCAGCCTGGCCCCGAGATAAAACTGTACCGCAGCCGCTGAAAGCCCCGCAAAAAACGGAATCAGATAGTTTCTCGCCGCAAAATAACCGCGGTTGAGAACCATACACAGCGAAACCGGCAACAGAGCGAGCGAATAACTTCTGAACAGGGCTGCAGCAATCACCGCATCTTCGGTCGAAAAGCGACCGCGTTGATAGACGACGCTGACAATTTCGTCGGCGAACAGCAGAATCACGGCGACAACCGGCAGAATCGCCAGGGCTGCAAAACCGAACATTCTGCCAAGAAAGCGCAGCCGCCCGTGCCCGCTCAACAGGCTCAAACTCGGTAGAATGACGTGAGCAAGGCTGATCGAAATGATACCAAGCGGTAGATTGAAAAGTTTTTCGGCATAGTTGAGAGTTGCCACCGAACCGGTTGCCTGCATCGACAGCAGATAACGCTCATAAACCGGAATGAAGGGCAGAACCGATATCCAGATCGCGACCGGTGTCACAGCCCGCAGAAACTCTTTCGCCACGCCAGCATCAAAAACCAGCGCCGCCCTCAGACTGACCTCAAAAACCTTTTCGCGATAAAGCAGCCAGAACTGCCATATAACCGGCAGCAGCGAGCCAAAAACCGTTGCATAGGCGATGATTTCGACCGGCCCGCCCCGGGCAAAAAATATTCCGGCAATGATCGCGAGATTGAACAGCAGCGCCCCGATCGCCGGCACCGCAAACTGCTGCCTGGCATTGAGCAGCGAAGTAAGAACCCCGGCTGCCAGACCACTGATAATACAGATGGTTTCGATGCTCCACATGAAGCGCATCCGCTCAAGATCTTCGAAGGCAAAGCCCGGGGTGAGCGAATGGCATATCGGGCCCGAAAAAAGAGAGAACAGAACCGCCATGGTGCCGCCAATAATGCTCAGTAGCCAGAACTGGGTCCAGAATGAACGACCCAGCTTTTCGGGCTGCTCGCGCAGATCGACGAACATCGGCACCGAAGCGCTCGCAACCAGCCCCTCACTGATAAACCTGTACATCAGATCGGGTATGATCATTATCGCCATGAACATGTCGGCTTCGGTCGACCGCCCGTAAAATGCGGCAAAGGCGGCAACCTTGATAAAACCGGTTACCCGCGAAAGCACCGTCAGCGCCGATAATGAAAAAAACGCCCTGGCAATATTCATGGCAGGATAATACTGTAAAAACTCCTAAAAATAAACAGGCCCGCAAAATGCGGGCCTGTGCTTATTTCTGAATTATCAGATGGGGCAGCTTCCACCCTGACAGCCACCACCGTTACCATTGCCGTTATCGTCATCACCGTGATCGTGACCATCGCCACAGCCATCATTGCAGTCGCCGCGTTCGCCACAGTCGTCACCGTGATTGTGATCACAGTCGCCATTGTTCGGGCAGTTACCACAGTCGTGGTCGCAGGCCATAGCGGGAGTTGCCACAAAACCGAGCATCATGAACACAACAAGAAGACTGATAAAAAACTTCATACTCAATTCTCCTGAACTTATTAGCTTATTGAGAGCACTCAACTTTTTTAAGGCTAACAATTTTTTGTCTGCCGGTCAAGCATTCACAAATTAAAGATAATTTTCACAATAGCAGGATATTTATTAATGGCAGATTATTTTTGACAGGGGTATAACACGGGTGATATAATCCACCATCCCGGGCGCCCTGTTTCTCTCAGAGGTGCATCGGCAGTTAATCAAGACAGACTGAAGAGGTGACGGCAGCATGTCCAATCCAGGTTTTATGTCAATGCGATGGCTCAGATTACACATCAAGGAGATCATCTGGGCAACCATCACACTGTTTGTGTTGTCGATTTTTATTATCGGCTACGGCACAAGCAGATCGATCAAGCAGCAGGAAGAACGCAAACGCCGCGCTGACGAATCCGAAGCAAAAGCAGAATCGCTGCGCAACTCAATGCCGCAGAATCTTCGCGACAAGGAAAACCTCCCGGTCGTGCATGTTTCCTATCCCGCCAACGGCGCTTCTCTGACGACCGTTATCGACGTAAAAACCGTCTGGCGCTCGATCAAAGATACTCCTGAATACCAGCAGCTGCAGCAGATGCCGGAAGGTATCAAAGAATTTTACGGCGGCATGCTCAAGGAAAAGGCTCTCGAAAGCCTCACGTCAATGGCACTTCTCGACCTGTTTGCCCGCGCCAGCAATATTCAGCCCGGCGTAACCGCCCAGGCTCTTGTCGAAAGTGATCGCCAGCAGATTTCGCCGGTTGAATTCGACCGCCGACTCCGCCAGCAGGGCATGACTGCCGAAGAATACGGCAACCAGAAGCTCCGCCAGATTACCTTTCAGTCGGTTGCCCAGAAGGTCATGGCTCCCGTACCGCCAGCCAGCGCCACTGAAGACTTCCTGAAAAATTACTACGAAACCAACAAAGACCGCTTCAGAGAAGATGACCAGATCAGCTTCAGCCACCTCCTCATCTCTCCGGCTGATTTCGCCGGCAAGTCTGAAATCACTGAAGAACAGATCAAAAATCACTTCGACGCCAATCGCAGCAAATTCATGAGCTCGAAACGCCTCGAAGTCTCTCACATCTTCATTCGCCACAATGCCCCGGAATTTCTCGACGCGATCGTGGTCAGCGAAAAAGACCTGCGCGAGCGCTATAACGAAAACATGGACCGTTTCCGCACCGAAGAAAAGGTTCAGGCCCGCCACATTCTCATCAAACCGCGCAACAACTTCGACCATGAATTCACCTCATTCAAGGTCAACCTGCGCAATTTCGCCAGCAGCGAAGCCGATGGCAAAACCCTGTTCACCTTCACCGCCGGCATCTCTGGCCTGAAACCGGAAGCCAGCCTCAATCACGACAGCTTTACCCTGGTTACCGCCGATGGCAAAGAACTTCATCCCGATGCCACCAGCATGACCAAAGCCGAAAACGCTCTTGAACTGCCCCTTACCGGCGGAAGCAAGGCTGCTGTCAGTGGTCATATCGCAATTCTCGCCGATGCCGGCGCTCAGCCTTCCAGACTTATCGTAAAAGACGGCGCTGCCAGCTTCCAGTTCGATGTTGCCGCCGCTTTCGATGAAGAAAAAGCCTTTGCTGCCGCAAAAACCGAAATCGACAGCATTCTTGCCAGCATCAACAATGGCGAAGACTTTGCCAAACTGGCCGAAAAACATTCTCAGGACACCGGCTCTGCCAAAAAGGGCGGCGATCTTGGCGAATTCGGTCGCGGAGCCATGGTCAAACCTTTCGAAGACGCAGCCTTCTCTGCCGTCATCGGCAAGGTGACCGAACCGGTCCGCAGCCAGTTCGGCTGGCACATCATCAAGGTAGAAAACCGCATCCCCGAAAAAACCAGACCGTTTGAAGAAGTCAAAGCTGAACTTACCGGCGAAATCAAAGCCGCCCAGGCTGAAATCAAAGCCTCTTCTTCACTCGAAACCGCAAAACAGAAGATCATTCAGGGTAATGAAACCTTCGAAAGCATGGCAAAAATGTATTCGGTTGGCGCTTCGCGCAAAGACAACGGCAAATTGCCCGTTTTCTTCAGCGGCGACATCACCGAAGATTATTCTGCTGAACAGCAGAAGATCCTGCGCGACGAAATCGGTGACGCCACCGGCGCCGCGATCGCCAGAGAAATCGAATCAGCCCTGTTCAGCCTTGAAGCCGGCGAACTGAGCGAAGTCATTCAGACCGCTAACGGCTACCACCTGTTCCGCCTCGAAAAAGTGCTTGAACCGATGCAGCTCGGCCTCACCACCAGCCTCAAGAAAACTGTCCGTGACATTCTTGAAAAAGAAAATCAGAATAAACTCGCCCAGGCCGAAGCCGAAAAATTGAAAGCTGCAAACCCGGCAGCTTCTGTTGCCGATCTGGCAAAATCCGTCGTCAAGGCTGAAAAGTCTGAAGTAAAGAATGCCTTTGGCCCGCTGCCCATTTCCCAGAACCCGGGTTTCGCCAGCCACCTGCTGTCAGACGGCGCCGGCCAGTTCTCTGATAACGGCCGCACCTACCTGCCCGAAGTGCATCGTGAACTGATGACTCTGGTTAAAGACAACAACTGGAAAGGCAAAGTCGCCGGACCGTTCAAAAGCGATCTCGGCTGGCATTTTGTTGAAGTGACCGCTTATGAAGGCAACCGCTTCGAAAAATTCGAAGACATCAAGGACAAAATCAGAAGAATGGTCACCCTCGAACCTTCTGATGAAGATCTCAAGAAAGAATTCGAAGCCAACAAGGACCAGTTCGATGTTCCGGCAACCCGCAAGATCCGCCAGATTGTCGTTGCCGAAGAAAAAGTTGCCCAGGATCTGCACAAGCGCCTCAATCAGGGCGAAATCTTCGCTCTGCTCGCCGGCAAGTATTCGATCGACGGCTCAGCCACCCGCAACGGCCTGATCGCTCCGGTAAAACGCGGTCAGCTGTCTGAAGCCCTCGATAAAGCCGTATGGTCTCTCGAAAAGGGCCAGTTCACCGCCCCGATACAGACTCCTTACGGTTATGTCATCGCCATGCTCGAAGACAACGAAACCCCGGGCGTTAAAGCCTCGATGACTCCTGAAGTCATTTCGCAGCTGAAAAAGAAACTGCGCAGCGACTACCAGGAAGAACTCTGGTCATACTTCGTAAAAGGCCTGAGCAGCAAAGCCTACGTTGTTCGCCACCCCGAAACCCTCAATCTTCTCTGATTGTTAAGCAAAACGGGGCTGTCTTCAACTGAAGGCAGCCCCGTTTTTGCTGGAAGCCGGCAAAGGAAAAAATTATGCGTCTCGATAAATACCTGCAGGTCACCGGCCTGATCAAGCGCCGGGCCCTCGCCAACGAAGCCTGCAAACTCGGCCTGATTCAGGTCAATCAGGTCGTGGCCAAGCCCACCCGCGAAATCGCCGTCAATGACATCATCGATATCAAGCTCGCCCGGCGCGAAATGACCGTCAAGGTTCTGCAGCTGATTCAGGGCAACTCGCTGAAAAAGGCAGTTCGCAATGAATATTTCAGCGTTATTCGCGACGTTGAGCGCCGCCCGGAAGACATGGAAGACTTCTGGCAGGACGAAACAGATGAATAAACCAGCCAGACATCACCACAGACCCGTTCAACCTGACTTTATCAAAGCCAAAAAATCGCTCGGGCAAAACTTCTGCATCGACGACCGCATCCCCGACGAAATCGTCAACCGCCTGGCAGCGACGCCAGAGCACCAGGTATGGGAAATCGGCCCCGGCAAAGGTGCGCTCACCCGGCGACTGACAGAAACCGGCGCGAGAATGCAGTTATTCGAAATCGACGAACGCATGCGCGAGGTGCTGACAACTGAATTTCCGGCAGCCAGCATTATCTGGGGTGATTTTCTCGAAATTCCCGATGCACAGCTGCCCGCCGTCGACCGGCCACTGCTCGTCTGTGGCAATCTGCCCTACTATTGCGGCACCCCGATTATCAAAAGATTTCTCGAAAAAGGCCCGCATGCCGAGCGCCTGGTATTTCTGCTGCAGCAGGAAGTCGCCGTAAAAGCTGCCGCTCCCTGCAATCATAAAGAATACAGCTATCTGTCGGTTCACACCGCCTTTTTTGCCAGAGCCAGCGTCGGCGGCACCTACGGCCCGGGCTCTTTTGCCCCGCCACCAAAGATCAACAGCTCGATTCTGATACTTGAACCACTCGAACTTAGTGCCGACGAAAGAGAACGGCGTTTTCGGGCTCTCAAGCCGGCATCGTATCTGTTCATGCAGCGCCGCAAGATGGCACTGCCGCTGCTGCGCCGTCAGTTTGCCGGCCCCGACTGGAACGAACGCTTCGCCCGCCTCGGAATCGATGAGAAAGCCCGCCCCGAGAACATTTCACCAGACCAGATGCTCGAACTCTTCGCCCCCCTC